>JAGXHS010000044.1 GCA_024636075.1 Propionibacteriaceae bacterium | reverse complement strand
GTGTAGACTCGTTCGGAGACCCATCTCCTTGGTCCGACACACAATCACCTCCGCGGCGCATCTGGTACTACATTATCCTGAGCCCGTGGCCCACACCGTAGTGGGGAGCCAACAGATCTTGTCTTGAGCGCGCATCTGGCCTCCAGTGGACTTATTCGTCTAGTCTCGGCGCATGCCCCCGGTCATTCGCCCCGCCACCCGCGAGGACTTCGCTGACATCACCGCCATCTACAACGAGGCCGGAATTGGCACCACCGCGAGCTACGACCTCGAGGAAGTCAGCGTCGAGAACCGGCTCCAATGGTGGCAGCAACGTCGGACGATGAATCACCCGGTACTGGTGGCCACTGTCAACGAGACGGTGCTGGGCTTCGCCAGCTACGGGCCGTTCCGATCCAAGTCCGGCTATCGGTACACGGTGGAGCACGGCGTCTACGTGTTGCCGGAGCATCACCACAGCGGTCTCGGCAGGATGCTCATGACCGCCTTGATCGACCATGCACATGGTCACCGGATGCACGTCATGATGGGGGTGGTCGACGCGGCCAACACCGCCAGCATCGCCTTCCATCGGAAGCTCGGCTTCGTGGAGGTTGGACGGATGGTCGAGGTGGCGCACAAGTTCGACTGCTGGCAGGACGCCGTCCTGATGCAACTCACCTTCTCCTGAATGGGATTTGTCAGCCGGGCCTTCCCGCACGCCACAACATCCGGGCACTACAGTTCTGCTGCATGACCTCCCATCACACTGAATCAAGCGCGTCTGCCGACGTCGCGGCCCTTTCCTGGGACCAGTTCGGCGCCGCGTGCCGCGTCCTGGCACAAGAAATCAGTGATTCCGGGTTCCAACCCGAGGTGATCGTGGCGGTGGCCCGCGGGGGTATGATTCCGGCCGGAGTGCTCAGCTACGCCTTGGGTGTCAAGCTGACCGACGCGATCAACGTCGAGTACTACACCGATGCGAATTCCACACTGCCGGATCCGATCCTGTTGGCTCCCGCCTTGGACACTGAATCGATCATGGGCAAGCGACTGCTGGTGGTCGACGACGTGGCTGACTCGGGCCGCACGCTGGCGGCGGTTGTCAAGTTGCTGCGCGGGTTCGGCGCCGAGGTCCGCAGCGCAGTGCTCTACGCCAAGGCGGCGACGGTCGTCTCTCCCACCCACGTGTGGAGGCGCACCGACCAGTGGATCGTCTTCCCGTGGTCCGACCGACCCCCGGTACGGCCGTGAGAACATCGGCGACACTCCACCTGATGCAGCTCTACGCCCAGCTGATCGAGGTACGCACCCTCGATCAGCTGGATCAGGTGGGCTGAGCCTCGAGGGCCTCGATCATGCTGGTCAACCCCTCATCGCCCAGCGGCTCCGTGGCCTGCAGCGCCACCTCGCTCAACGGCACCCCGGGAATCCGTCGCCTGAGTTCCTCGATGAAGCCGTCCTCCACCCGACGCCGTTCGGCGAGGAATTCGCCCTGGCCTGCCGGTGAGCGCTTGTTGACCACCAACGCGTCGGTGCTGATCCCAGCATCGGCAAGGATGGCGGACAGTTCCACCGACTCCTCCACCGGGAGCCGCTCGGCCGCCAGCACGACCACGAAGGCACTGGTGTCATCGGTGAACGCGCTCCGCAGCGAAGCGAACCTGGACTGACGCGCCACCAGGATGCGACGAATCTCCTCGTCCCGTCGGGCGGGGCGCGACGAGGTATCCCCGGCGCCGAGATTTCGCAGCGCGCGACCGAACCGTGCGCTGCTCTCTTGCCGTTTCAGCAGCGCATCCGTCCACGTGCCCAAACTCTCGGGCAAGGTCACCAGACGAGCGGTGTGCCCGGAGGGCGCGGTGTCCAGGATGACGGAGTCGTAGCCGGACCGATCCGCCACGATGTCGGCGATGGATTCCAGTAGTGCGGCCTCGTGTGTCCCCGGAGCCTGGGCTGCCGATTCCAGATGCCGGCGCACCTCACCGTGCAAGTGTTCCGGCATCATCCGCCTGAGTGTCTGTCCCACCGCCGCGAGATGCTCCTGCGCGGCGCGGGCAGGATCCAGCTCCATCGCCAACAGACCGTCGCTGACCTGCTGCGCCTCGGCACCGACACGGCACCCCCAGAGGTGTCCCAGATTGTGCGCAGGGTCCGTCGACACCAGGAGCACCCGCTCGCCGAGACGCGATCGATACAGCGCCAGGGCGGCGGCAACGGTCGTTTTGCCGACTCCACCCTTGCCCCCCACGAGGACCAAACGCTTGCTGGCCAGGTCCTTCAGCAACATGCCAGATGGTCCAGTGGTGAGCGGTCCATCCCCATCCGCTGATGCCAGGCGTGGAAACGCTCGTACATCACCGGCATCAGCTCCAGCGTGTAGTACGACATCGGGTTGGGCACACCCAGAGACTCCGAGAGCACCAACATCATGAACAGGTCGTCGGAGTCGCTTTGGGCGCGAGCGATGGTCGAGCGGTAAGGCAGCTGGTAGCTTTCCTCAGCCCAATGGCTGAGGGCACCGGCCATCGCCCGCAGTCGAGCCCGCACACCGGCCTGCTCAACCATCAGACGTCGGCTCGTTCGTCTGCCGACACCAGCTCGTCGACGTCGTCGTTCTGGTGGCGTGCCAGCAGCATGCTCTGTGTTGCCTCGACAATCACCCACAGCGCCGCAATCAGGATGATGATGTCAAGGACCAACAACAACCAGTTGGACTCGTCGTAGAAGCCGCGCAACTGGACGAAGAGGGCGTAAACGCTCATCACCAACACGAAGATCAGCGGCACCAGAGCAGGGATTACGTTGCGGTTCTTTCGCAACAACATCACCGCGACAACGGACAGCGTGAGTCCGGCCATCAGCTGGTCCGTGGTGCCGAACAGTGGCCAGATCAGCATGCCACCGGAGCCGTCCGTCCCTGCTCCGAAGGTCAGGCCGACAGCCACACCGGCGGCGATGATGGTGGCCAGGCTCTTGCCGAGCGAGACGCCCACCACTCTTCCCATCTCCTGCACCACGAACCGTTGCAGCCGCACCCCAGTGTCCATCGTGGTGGCGGCGAACAGCACTGCCGTGGTGGCGAGAATGGTCGCGCTGAGGGACTGCGGCAGTCCCAGACCGTTCTGCACGATGGCGCCACCACCTTCGACGAACGCGCCGACGCCCCCCTGGCCGAACGCCGAATAGGTTTCTTCCCAGTTCGCCAGCGACTGGTAGCCCGCAGTGGTGGCGATTATGGCGCCCAACGCCAGCAATCCCTCGCCGGCTGCCCCGAAGTAGCCGACGAAGCGGGTGTCGGTCTCCTTGTCCAATTGCTTGGAGCTGGTTCCGGAGGCGACCATCCCATGGAACCCGGAAATTGCTCCGCAGGCGATGGTCACGAAGAGCAACGGGACCATGCCCGGCGTGCCGTCGGGGACAGCCCCGTTGATTGCCGGAGCCACGATGGCAGGGTTGGCAATCGCCACAGACACGAACAGGATCCCGAGTGCGATGAACAACTGGATGCCGTTGATGTAGTCGCGCGGCTGGAGCAGCAACCACACCGGGAGCACCGAGGCGATGCCGGCGTAGGCGAAGAGCAGCAGAATCCAGACGCCGTTGTCGGGCAGGCCCCACAGCGTCTCGGGCAGCGCCAGCGGGAATCGATCACCCAGGAGAATCAGTGCGTACAGTGCCACCACGCCGACGGTGCTGACGATCGGCAGGCTCCAGTTCATCCGATAGATCGCCTGGCCGATCAACACTGCGACTGCGATCGCACCCCAGGTGGGGATCACGGCTGTCGGAGTTGACACCAGCAGGTTGCTGATCACCACGGCGAACGCAGCATTCACCATCAGTAGTAGTAGGAAGATCACGACCAGGACTGGCCAGGAATCGTGAGTAGAGAAGGTATCCCGAGACGATCATCAGGATGCCGATCAGAGTCAGGACGATTGTGTTCACGATGCCTCCAGCGACGTTGTTGATGGCGGTTCGTCACAACCTCTCGCGACTACGCATCGCCTGCAACCAACAAGATGAAGTAGCGTTCTGGCCATGACATCACGCCAGCTCCAGATCGGTTGTGACATCCGCCACTCCGCCACCATGCGTACGGCGGCCGTCTTCCAGATCGCGGCCCGCGACACTGCACGGGTACCACTGAGCGACGTGTCGTTCAGTTTCGACGGCCGAGAGGAGATGCAGCACTACACCGACAGCTTCGGCAACCAGTGCATCCGGGTGACGCTGCCCGAGGGAATCTCGACACTCAGCTATCGCGCCATCGCCCACGTACCGGACGAGTTGGACGAAGCCGACGAGGACGCAGCTGAGATTTCTCCGGAGAATCTGCCCCCCGAGACCCTCGGATTCACCCTGGCCAGCAGATTCTGTCATTCCGACGTCTTCTCGTCCAACGCCTGGCAGCGATTCGGCTCCTTGCCGCAGGGCTACCAGCGGGTGCGGACGATCATGGACTACGTCTGGAACAACTTGCGCTACACCACCGGATCGACCAACTCGCTCGCCACCGCGACGGACGTCTACGCCACAGGTACCGGCGTCTGCCGAGACTTCGCCCACCTGATGATCGTGTTCTGCCGGGCGTTGAACATTCCTGCTCGCTACGCCTACGGCTACCTGCCCGACATGGACGTGCCGGTGCTGCCCACACCGATGGACTTCCACGCCTGGGTGCAGGTCTTCCTCGGGGACCGGTGGTACGACTTCGATCCCCGCTGGAACACCCGGCGCAAGGGTCGGGTGCAGATCGGCTACGGCCGCGATGCCGCCGATTCGGCGGTGGTCACCACCTACGGTGCCCCCTGGTTGCAGAACCTGACCGTGCTCTCCCACGAGATCAAGGAAGGCTGAATCCGTGACGATCCGCATCGCCATCGAACACCGCACCTCGTACTCCTTCGACAAGCCGATCACGATCCATCCACACACCATCCGACTTCGCCCCGCGCCGCACTCCCGGACGCCGATCCTTTCCTACTCGCTGGAGATCGAGCCGAAGAACCATTTCCTCAACTGGCAGCAGGACCCTTTCGGCAACTACGTCGCCCGGGTGGTGTTCCCGGAGAAGTCGGACCGTCTGAGCATCAACGTCGGCGTGGTGGCCGACATGACAGTTGTCAACCCCTTCGACTTCTTCGTTGAGGAGTACGCCGAGAGCTATCCGTTCAGCTACCCGGAGGGCCTTCGCCAGGAATTGGAGCCATACCTGCGTCGGGTGGACGAGGACGCCGACGGCAGCGGGCCGGGCCCGTTGTTCCGGGAGTGGATGGACCGCAACATCCCCAGCGACAAACGAGCCGGACAGCTGGGCATCGTCGACTTCCTGGTGCTGGTCAACCAGCGGGTCAATGCCGACATCGCCTACACCGTGCGGATGGAACCGGGTGTGCAGTCCCCGGACACCACCCTGCAAAAGGCGATTGGTTCCTGTCGGGATTCGGCTTGGCTCTTGGTGGCCGTGCTGCGTGAACTCGGACTGGCCGCCAGGTTCGTCTCCGGCTACCTGATCCAACTCACCGAGGACCTGCCACCCAGCGACGGGCGAGTCACACTCGCCGAGGACTTCACCGACCTGCACGCCTGGGCCGAGGTCTTCATCCCGGGAGCCGGCTGGGTCGGGCTGGACGCCACCAGTGGGCTGTTCGCCGGCGAGGGTCACATCCCGCTGTCAGCGACGCCGCATCCCGGATCGTCCGCACCGATCAGCGGCGCCACCGAACCGGCCGAGGTCACCTTCGACTTCGCCAACACGGTGCGGCGAATCCATCAGGACGCCCGGGTCACCAAACCCTACGACGCGCAGCAGTGGAACGCCATCGACCGGCTCGGTCATCATGTCGACGACCTGCTTCGTGCAGGGGATGTCCGCCTGACGATGGGTGGTGAACCGACATTCGTCTCGGCAGGAGACCACCACAGTCCCCAGTGGGAGGGCTGTCTCTTATACACATCTG
>JAGXHS010000043.1 GCA_024636075.1 Propionibacteriaceae bacterium | reverse complement strand
GCTTCAGCGTCCAGCGACCAAGGCCGTCATCCTTGCCCGTGGCCTGGGCACCCGGATGCGCGCTGAGGCCGAGGGGACCGCGCTGGACGAGGCGCAGCAGCGTGCGGCGAATCGCGGCGTCAAAGCGATGCTCCCGGTCGGGCGACCCTTCCTCGACCATGTCATCAGCGAGTTGGCAGACGCGGGCTTCACCGATGCCTGTCTGGTGATCGGTCCGGAACACAGGATGATCACCGAGTACTACGGGGCCTTGGCCCCGGATCGGGTGCGGATCAGCTTCGCCACCCAGGCCGAGCCGTTGGGGACCGCAGATGCCGTGCTGGCTGCCCGCGAATTCACGGCTGCCGATCATTTCTGCGTCGTCAACTCAGACAACTTCTACCCCAGTGCTGCTCTGCGACTGCTGCAGCAGGCGACAGCTTCAGCCACCATCGGCTACGAGTCCGTGGCCCTTGTTCGCGACAGCAACATGGCCGCCGACCGGGTTTCCACGTTCGCTGTGCTGTGCATCGACGAGACCGGAGGGTTGTCCGAGATCATCGAGAAGCCCACAGCGGCCCAGCTCGCGGCTGTGCCCCCACCCGTGCTGGTCAGCATGAACTGCTGGCTGTTCACTCCCCACATCTTCAAGGCCATCGATTCCATCGAGCCCTCTCCGCGCGGAGAACTCGAGCTACCCGACGCCGTCCGGGCGATGATCGCGGCCGGCCACCCGCTGGACGTGTTCCCGACCGCGGCGGGCGTGCTGGATCTCTCCAGCCGTAGTGACATCAGCTCCGTCGCCGCAGCCCTCGCAGACCATCCGGTGTTCCTGTGAGGCAGGACGTCCGCGCGGTGGTGCCGGGTCGAGTCGAGTTGCTGGGCAAACACACCGATTATGCAGGGGGTCGCAGCCTGCTGGTCGCAGTGGACCGTGGGATCACGGTGGTTGCCGCACCGGGTGGCGATGGCCTGCTGGCCGAAACCGACATCTGCGCGGACCGGGTACAGCTGACGGCCGGCAAGCTCCTGGATCGACCCGTGGGGCACTGGGGCCACTACCTGCAGTCGGTGGTCGACCGGTTGACGGCCAACTTCGGCGAGCTGACCGGCTGTCGGCTCCGAATCACCTCGACGCTGCCACCTGCCAGCGGGATGAGCTCATCCTCGGCACTGGTCGTCTGTGTGGCACGAGCGCTGGCCCGGTTGAACGAACTGGACTCATCGCCGCTCTGGCTGGAGACCATCACCTCCCCCATCGACTTGGCGGAATACCTCGCCTGCATGGAGAACGGCCAGACTTTCAAGTCCCTGGCCGGAGATGGTGGTGTGGGCACCTTCGGCGGTTCCCAGGACCACACCGCGATGCTGTGCTGCACGCCATGGACAGCAAGCCAGTTCTCCTTCGCACCCATTCGCCGGGAACGCGACGTCGCCATGGACGACTCCGTCAAGCTGGTGGTCGCCGTCAGCGGGGTCAGTGCACAGAAGACCGGCGCCGCTCGCACAAGCTACAACCGGGCCGCCGAGGCCGTCCGAACCCTGCTCGTGATGGCCAACGGTGCGGGCGGTCCGGCCCACGCGACGCTCGCCGAGGTGGTCAGCGACCCCGAGGCATTCTCCCGGTTGCGCCGGCAGGTGGCCGACCCATGTCTGGCTGCCCGATTGGAACAGTTCGCGGTCGAATCCGAACGACTGGTCCCCTCAGCCACCGAGGCCCTGGCCAGATCGGATCTGCGAAGGCTCGGCGACGTGGTGGATGAGTCAATGGCCCTGGCAGTCAGCAAGCTGGGGAACCAGGTGCCCGAAACCATCGACCTCGCCAGCTCCGCACGCCAGCTCGGCGCCTGTGCAGCCAGTGCGTTCGGCGCCGGCTTCGGCGGCAGCGTGTGGGCCTTGGTGGATGCGGATGCGTCAGCGTCCTTCGCAGATGACTGGCTTGCCCGGCACATCGCCACCCATCCCCACACCGCTGACACCGCGTCGGTGATGCTGACCGATCCGTCGGGTGTGGCCAGCGTCAGCGATGCCGGCGATCAGATGTCAATGTCCTCGTAGGAGCGCGGGTCCTCGATCGGCTCCAGGTGACATAGCACACGCAGGTTCGAGAATTCGGCCACCAACGCCTCGGTGACGTCTTCGACGGCGTCATGGCCACGCTGGACTGTCCAATCCCCCGGCACCAACATGTGCATCTCCATGAAGCGTCGATGTCCCGATTCGCGGGTACGCACCGCGTGGAACAGCAGTTCCTCGGAGGTGAAGCTATCCAGCACGCCGCGGATCACGGCGTTGTCCTCCTTGGAGAGGCTGATGTCCATCAAGCCGGCGGCAGACTGCGACACCAGGTGCCAGCCGGTGATCACGATGTTGATGCCGGCGGCGAAGGCGATGATGGGGTCGAGTCGCTGCCAGCCGGTCAACGCCACCAGCACCACCCCCAGAACCACCGCTGCCGTGGTCCACAGGTCGGTCATCAGGTGCTTGCCGTCGGCGGTCAGCGTGATTGATCCGTAGCGTTTGCCGGCTCGTAGCAACAGCCATGCGACGATGCCGTTCACCAGCGCCGCTACCAGCGAGATGCCGATACCCAGTCCCAACCGGGTCAACTCCACCGGATTCAGGAACCTCTCCACCGCCGACACCAGAATCACACCGGCGGCGACCATGATCATTGCTCCTTCGAGAGCAGCGGAGAAGTACTCCACCTTGCTGTGCCCGAAGTTGTGGTTCTTGTCAGGGGGCTTGATCGCCACCCGCAGCGCGATCAGCGCGCCGACCGCCGCCACCAGGTTGACGCTGGATTCGGCGGCGTCGGAGAGCAACCCGACCGAATCGGTGATTCGCCAGGCCACCAACTTCAGCCCGATTGTGACAACAGCGGCCACGATGCTGAGCACGCCGAAACGGGTCAGGTCCTCGGGTGGCTTGAACCGAGCCGGTCCCCGCTGTACTCCATCATCGTGCACGCACCCATCTTGGCAGATCCCGTATGGTTCGCCCAGCCTGTCAGGGCCAAGCCGGCCACCTAAGCTGGGGTCATGGCACGGGGTGGATGGTTCGGCATGACCACGGAGTCGTGGCTCGGACGCCGCCCCGAGTCGCAGGCACTGGTGCTCGCCGGGGGCGGGTCCAAGGCCAGCTTCCAGATCGGTGCGCTGCGCTACCTGTACGAGATCACTGGCATCAACCCGGACATCTTCGTCGGCACCTCGGCAGGTGCGATCGAGGTCGCCATGCTGGCCCAGCACGCGGACGCGAATGAGCAGGCCGAGGGGGTGCGCGTGCTGGAGAAGCTGTGGCGCAGCATGCGCGCGCATTCCGACATGTTCACCGAGAGGGCGTGGACAACCCTGCTCCGGGAACGTGGGGAGGCGCTGATGGAGGCTCGTCGGTTGACCATGGAGGAACGTCGGCGACGCGGCGAACCCGAACCCGATGAGGACGAGAATGCTGGACGCCTCACCTCCAATTCGCAGTGGGCCGAGCTCGACGCGCAGGCCCGCACCCTCGCTCTCGCCACCCGGCAGTACGACGTCACCAGCGCGCCGGTGAAACCGTTGAAGGTGATCCAGTCGTTGCGTGCGATTCCGCGGCTGAGCGCGGTCGGCAGTGACATCGCTGCCATCCTCCGCGGCGCACAGCAAACAGGATCGCTCTACATACCCGGTGGCCTCCTGGAGCAGCTGCTCAGCAAGCGTCGATTCGACTCTTCCAAGATCGCGACGTCCGGTCATCGAGTCCGGATCGCGATGGTCGGCATGGGTAGCGGCGAGCTGCGCTACATGACCGAGAACGGAACCCTGGTGGACCGCGCGAATTCACCGATTCAGGGCAGCAAACACGACTTCTCGCTCGGAGTTCTGGCCTCGTGCTCCATCCCCGGGGTGTTCGCGCCGGTGGAGATCGACGACGAGTGGTACCTGGATGGCGGGCTGCGGGACAACGTTCCGGTGGAGATGGCGATGGCGCACCTGTCTGCGACCAACACCTATGTGGTCGTCTCCAAGGCGGCGGGGGTGCCACACGAGGCGGGCTTCTCGAACGCCGACATGATCTCGATCATGCTGCGCTCGGTGGAGATCCTGGCCGATGAGACCGAACGCGACGAGATCGCCTACGCCCGCTCCGCAGGAGCGGTGGTGATCGAACCCGAGATCGACATCCACGACGCATTCACCGTCGATCCGGGATTGATAGCCATGAACATCGACTACGGCTGGGTGCGGGCAGCCGAGGAGATGACCGACCAACCAACCGCCGTGCGGCGACGTACCCGCCAACTGTTCAATCTGCGGCTGCGTGCGAAGGTTCTCGAACGATCTCTTGAGAACGCCGACTCCCGGGCAGCGAACGATGTGCTGACGGAGTTGACCAGCGTCAAGCTCGGCATCCAGCGCCGCGCCGATCAGCTGCCCGACGAGGTCCGCCCAGAGGGCGCGGACCAGTGGTGGCAACGCTACGAATCGCGTCCAGCGAGTGAACCCACCAGCACTCCGCCGTGGATGAGCCGTCAGGAGTGAGTGCTCCCGCACAGTGTGCCCCCAGCGGGGTTCGAACCCGCGACCCATGGATTAAAAGTCCACTGCTCTGCCAGCTGAGCTATAGGGGCCCGGCAAGTCTAGCGGGGCCACACAGCTGGGTGAAATGGACCGGCCCAAACACTGGTTCGGGTGCGATCCTGTGTTCAGAGCATCTCGTTCAGCTCAGCGACCGATTCCACCACCAGCGACGGGCGATACGGGTAAGAGTTCAGTTCCTTCCTACCGGTGATGCCCGACAGCACCAGCACGGTGAACAGTCCGGCTTCCATGCCGGCGACGATGTCAGTGTCCATACGGTCACCGATCATGCCCGTCGACTCGGAATGCGCTTCGATCTTGTTCAGCGCGGACCGGAACATCATCGGATTCGGCTTGCCGACGACGTAGGGACGGCGACCAGTGGCCTCGGTGATCAACGCGGCGACCGCCCCTGTCGCCGGCAACGGCCCGTCCTTGCTGGGCCCGATGGCATCAGGGTTGGTGGCGATGAACTTGGCGCCGACGACGATGTGGCGAATGGCTGTGGTGATGGCCTCAAAGGAGTAGGTGCGGGTCTCCCCCAACACCACATAGTCCGGGTTGTCGTCGACCATGATGAAACCAGCCTCGTGCAGGGCGGTCGTCAGGCCGGATTCCCCGATCACGTAGAGCCGGGCGCCGGGGTGTTGTTGCTTGAGAAAGGTGGCAGTGGCGAGTGCGGAGGTCCAGATGTTCTCCTCAGGGACGATGAGCCCGGAGGACTGCAGCCGGGCGGTAAGGTCCCGAGCTGAGAAGATCGAGTTGTTGGTCAGGACGAGGAACCGCCGAGAGGTGTCCACCCAGCGGGCCAACAGATCGCTGGCGCCGGGGATTTCGGCGTTCTCATTCACCAATACCCCGTCCATGTCGGTCAGCCAGCACTCAATGTCCATTGGTTGGGTCATGTTGCCATCGTATCGAGGCCAACGTTGTCGGCTGCCCCGGGCGTGGCAGGCTTGAACGCATGACAGGATTCTGGCTTGTGCTGGCGGGCTGCTTGCTGGTGTTGCTGGCTGCCGCTCTCCGCGACCGTCGGAACCGCCTGCTTCACACCGGGCGTCCGACACCGTCACAACCCAGCCAGCTAAATCCATCAGGGTCACATTCGGATCGACATCCGCCCACTCAGCGGGTCGTGCGGCCGCTGTCCAAGGCGGACGCCGGTGAACTGGACAGCTTGCTCAGCGATGAGAGCGTCAGCCGTTTCCCCATCGCGCCGCTCGACCCGCGGTTCCTCACTCATCGCGTCCCGGATCGAATCATCGCGCAGCATCCATTGGTGTTGGTCTGCGATGAGGCGCCAGCGGGCTCCCGGGAGATCGTTCCGGTGTTCCAGTTGGCGCGCCGGCTCGAGCGTCCGCTAATGGTACTGGCACCAGAACCGAGCACCGCAGAACTGGCCGACACACTGGCGGTCAACCACCGGATGCAGATCCTGGACGTGGCACTGCTCTCGCTCGCAGACGGTGACGTGGCGGACCTCGCCGCCACACTTCAGATCACTCCCCTGTCACGAGGCGAGCTGCAGGCGGGGGGCGTCACCGTCGAGCAGCTCGGCCAACCACGCACCGCCGTCGCCGAGGGCGAAACCCTTCACCTCGTCAACTGAGCTCCGGAGATCTCGACCACGCTGACGGTGAAGGTCACACTTCAGCGTCCACGAGGGAGGACCGACAGGCCCACCAGGGCACACAGGTTGAGCGACAGGGCTGCTGTCCCATAAGATGGTGCGTCAGGTCCCCATCGTCTAGCGGCCTAGGACTCCGCCCTTTCAAGGCGGCAGCGCCGGTTCGAATCCGGTTGGGGATGCCAATCGAATGGCGTGGTCAGCTCAATGTTGGCCAGGCCGACGACATCCGCAGCGGCAGCGGTGAGCGCGTAGCACTGTGAGCGCAGCTGTGCCCCACTTCGACCGGGGGAAAACACCACGTCATGCGGCCACTTGCCCCCGCCTGCGAATAGCCCGACGCAGGTGTCGTGCTCAGCGCTGGTCAGAGCTTCATGCGAATGGTTGCCCGCCTGTCTCGTCACATGGCGATGTTGAAGATGTTTGCAAGGAGGCGTATCGCGACAAGCCCCACGATGATGAGCAACCCAATGGCAATCTGGGTGCGGAACCTCATCTTCGGCTTGGGTCGGCTTGCCTCGGCCAAGAGTTTCGAGCGGCGCCCTTCGTAGGCTGACTGGTCGATTTTACCAGCGTTGTGGAGTGATTCGAGTTCGCGGAGTTCTGCGGCGTGGTCGGCGTCGGCCATGCTGCCATCGTACCCCGTTGGGTACTTGACCTTGCGAGGCGCAGGTCTGGCTCATCGGCAGAAAGATTGCCCGCAGGCACCGGTCATCACCAGCCTTCACGTGTGGTGTTGACGCCCTCGCTTGGCCGGGATCATCCCGCCATATCCCGCCACAACACTTGATCTTGCCAACACCACCAACCGAAGCAGCGCCTACAAACATCCCTGACAACGGGATACATACCTGCCAATGCTTGCCGGCAGTCTTCAGCGGGCCCTTTCAAGGCGGCAGCGCCGGTTCGAATCCGGTTGGGGATGCCACCAGACAGCAGGCCTTGATCGGCAGAAGTACTCAGGTCAAGGCCTGCTGCAGTGCCGCGAACCCCACGGTCTGAACGCTGCCGAGGCAGCGGGACCGGTCTTGCTGTGGCTGGACGGTCAGTTCCTGCCCAGCTGATAGCGAGCCAGAGCGACCTTGCGTTCCTCCGCGTGGTCGACGATCCGCTGCGGATAGCCGTGCGCGTGGCCGTCGTCCCGTTTCCACGGGGTGTGCACCGCAGCCCCGGGGACGTGCCGGAGTTCCGGAACCCAGGCGCGCACATAGTCACCGGCAGGGTCGAACTTCTCACCCTGCAGGATCGGGTTGAACACCCGGAAGTAGGGAGCGGCGTCCGTGCCGGTTCCCGCGACCCACTGCCAGCCGTGGTTGTTGCTGGCGAGGTCTCCGTCGATCAGGTGTTCGAGGAAGTGCCGGGCCCCCAGCGGCCACCAGGTGTGCAGGTCTTTGCACAGAAAGCTCGCCACGATCATCCGCACGCGGTTGTGCATCCATCCGGTGTGCAGCAGCTGGCGCATGCCTGCATCGACGATCGGGAACCCGGTCATGCCGCGGCGCCATCCGTCGATCAAATGTGCGTCCTCGTCATAGGCCAACTCCGACAGCGCAGGGTTCAGATCCGCCCACGCGCTGTGCGGCTGATGGAACAGCACGTCGGCGTAGAACTCGCGCCAGCCCAACTCCAGCCGGTAGCGATGGGCGCCAGCCCCGGCCCGCTGGTCGATGTCAGCCAGCAGTGTGCGGGGGTGCACCACTCCCAGGGCCAGGTACGGCGACATCCGCGACGTTCCCGGCAGGTCGGGGCGGTCACGGTGCTCGTCGTAGCTGTCGAGGTCCTCGTCACAGAAGTGCCGCCAGGCCCGCAGTGCCCCCTCCTCCCCCGCCTCAGGCAGGTCTGGAACCGCCTCACTGGTCGCCCACTGCTCAACCAGGCGCCACGCTTCGCCATCGCTCTGACGGTCAACGAAATCCACGGAGGTGGACTCCTCGGCGGGCTGGCGCCAACCGTGCTCCTGCCAGGCCCGCGCGAACGGCGTGAACACCTTGTATCCCTTGCCGCCCTGATTCAGCACCCGACCGGGTGTCACGGCATAGCCGGAGCCGGTTTCGCTCCACTGCACCCCTGCATCGGCCAGCTGCGCCGCGATCAGGCGGTCGCGTTCGGTGCCTGCCGGTGTGGTGTCGGTGGAGACGTGCACCGAGCTGGCGCCCAGCTCATCCACCAGCGCCAGCACCACCTCGGCCGGGTCCCCGAGACGCAGGATCAACCGCTGGTCGTAGGCCTCGTTCGTCTTCTGCAAGGTACGGGCCCACCAGGCTCGCACACCGGGGCCGCGATCTGCGAGCACATCGACATCGAGCAGATGGAGCACGGCCACCTGGTGATCCCCATCACTGGCAGCCGCCGCCAGCGCCGGGTGATCCCGGCGTCGCAAATCGTTGCGCAGCCACAGCAGGGCGGTCATCGACGAGCCGCCGGACGGTTCATGGGTGACCCTTCTCCCAGGATGTTTCCGCCAGCGTATGACAACGGCGGGCCGTGACAAGACAACCCACATCGGCGGTTTTCTGCTCTCACAACAACAAAAGGGCAATGGTGGGTCGTTTTGTCACCTTTGTCTGAGTCAACGTCGTCCGCGATTTCACAACACCGGCTTGGCCACGCTATAGTTTCCAAGCCGTCGCAATAGCGGCGGAAGCCGATCCGGAACACCGGTTCACAAGGGCCGCAAGGCCCCGTAGCGCAGTTGGTTAGCGCGCCGCCCTGTCACGGCGGAGGTCGCGGGTTCGAGTCCCGTCGGGGTCGCTGGGGCGGTGATGATTTCAGCACCGCCCTTGTTGTAGGGCCAGGTAGCTCAGTTGGTAGTAGCGTTCGCCTGAAAAGTGAAAGGTCGCCGGTTCGAACCCGGCCCTGGCCACCTGAACACACAAAACCCCGCCAGCCGAGCTGGCGGGGTTTTTGTGTGTGACTGCGTCGGTCAGGCCTGTTCCTCAGCGGCCAATGCCTTTTCGCCGCCCAGACTCGAAGCCGTGCGGCTCTTCAGGGCAGGCGAATCGGTGATGTCACCCATGATGCCGGTAGCCGACTTTGGCCACGTCACGTAGCGCAAACCGATGTTGATCATCGCCTGCACCTGATTGCGGCCACCCAGCAGACTCCGCAGGTGCACGACCACCCACAGGAACCAGGCGATGTGGCCGGTGACGGTCTTGGACCTGCCACCGCCTTCAGGCTGCGGGAACTGCACAACGGCCGCACCTCGACCGATGGTGGCCATGGTGCCCTTGTCGTCGTAGGCAAATTTCTCCGTCTGCTGGCCAGCCTCCAGCGCCATGATGTTCCTGGCCGCCAGCTGACCCTGCTGGATCGCAG
>JAGXHS010000042.1 GCA_024636075.1 Propionibacteriaceae bacterium | reverse complement strand
GACGCAAGTTCCTTCTCGAGTTTCTTCGCTGCCTCATTGGTCTCGGCCAGCGAGGTGCCGGTCGGCATGTTCTGCTGCATGGTGAGCGTGGTGCCGCCGGTGCCGCCCAGGAAGTCGGTCTTCAGCAGCGTCGCGCCCAAGCCGGACGCGAGCAGCAGCCCGGCACTGATCAGAACGGCGACCAGCTTGTGCCGCAGCGACCACACCAGGGCCGGCAGATACAGCCGCTGCAATCGGGTGACGGGCTCGTGGAACGCGACATCTGCGAGATCGGCATGTCTCGGGAACTCGGCGGCGGGTTTGCTCTTCAGGAACCAGTAGCCCAACACCGGCACGATCGTCAGAGCGACGAACAACGAGGCCAGTATCGCCAGGCTCACAGTGAGTGCAAAGGGTCGGAACAACTCGCCGACAACGCCGCTGACCAGAACCAACGGCAGGAACACCGCCACAGTGACCAGCGTCGAGGAAGTGACGGCACCGGCGACCTCCTTGACGGCATTGGGGATCGCGACACGCTTCTCCTCTCCCATCCCGAGGTGGCGTTGAATGTTCTCGATGACGACGATGGAGTCGTCGACAACCCGACCCACCGTGATGGTGAGGGCGCCCAAGGTGATGATGTTCAACGTGAAACCAGCGACCTTGAGCCCCAGCAGCGCGATCAGCAGCGACAGCGGGATCGAAATAGCGGTCACCAGCGTGAGCCGCACGTTGAACAGGAAGACAAACACAACGATGATGGCGAAGCTCAATCCGAGAACACCCTCAGTTCCGAGGTCGGTGATCGACTCCTCGATGAAGGGAGCGTTGTCGAAGACGATGTCGATCTGACTGCCGCCCATGTCGGTTTCCAGGGTGGAGATCATGTCATTCAGCGCCCGGGAGATCTCGACAGTGTTGCCGTCGGGGGTCTTGACGATGGCGACGCTCAGGCTCGGCTGGCCGTTGGTGCGGGTGAAGCTGGTGGCGGTGGGTTCGGCAAGGCTGACGTCAGCCACGTCACCCAACTTCACCGGGGCCGCGGGGGCGCCGTCCTTCTCGACGGCCAGCGGCAGGGATTTGAACTCGTCCAGACTGCTGATCGATTCGCCGACCTGGACGCTCAGCTCGCCCGACGACGATCCGACGGTGCCGGCCGGGATCTCGACACCGTTGTTCTTCAGTACGTCAGTGATGGCTGTCGGTGCCACTCCGGCGGCCGCCAGCCTCGCCTGCTGGACGTCGATCAGAACCTGCTGCGACTGCACCCCGCTGACCTGGACGTCGCGTACGCCATCGATGTCCGAGACTTCGGGGACGACGATCTTGTTGACCTTGTCCAACAGTTCGTAGGGATCCGCGTCGCCGGAGACGGAGAACTGGATGATGGGGAAATCGTCGATGCTGCCGGCGATGACCTGGCTGTCGGTGTTCTCGGGCAGATCGCGCAGATTGAGCACCGCACGCTGAGCGTCCGTCTGCGCCTTGCCGGTGTCCTGGCCGTAGGTGAGCTCGACGAACACCAGCGACACCGAGTTCTGCGAGGTGGACGTGACCTGCTCGACACCGCTGAGGCTCAGCACGGCCGCTTCCAACGGTTTGGTGACACGTTCCTCGACGACGCCGGCGTTGGCGCCGGGAACGGTGGTGATCACACCGATGATCGGCAGCTGCAGACTCGGGAAGAGCTCCTGCTTCAGCGCACCGGTGGCCCAACCGCCGGCAATGACGGTGAAGATGGTGAGCAGAGCTGTCAATGCCCGGTTTCGCAGCGAAAGCCGTGAGAGTGCGTCCATGATGGGTCCTTCAGGTGCGACGACCCCCAGCCACAAACCGAGGACTTCCGAGGGGCGTGAGATTATTCGTTAGCATCAGGCTAACTGATACCCCAAACAGTGATTCAAGGATGCGTCAAAGACATGGACCGACAGCAACTGATGCGAGAGCTCACCGCCCTGCGCGACGAGTTCCGTCGGATCAGTCTGTCCACCCAGCTGCCATCGGTGTTCGACGTCGACCTCACCACCCAGCAGTGGCGGGTCTTGTACCTGGCTGTCAACGAGGATCGGCTGACCGCCAACAGCCTGTGCCAACGGTTTGGTGTGTCGGCGGCGACCGTGTCCGGATTGGTGCATCGCCTGGAGGGCCGGGGTCTGGTGCAGCGAGCGTCCGATCCCAAAGATCATCGCGTGAAGCTGATCCGTGCCAGCCCGGAGGGGCAGGAGGTCATCCGGGCGGCCAGTGCGCTGGACGAACACCTGCTCGGCTTGTGGTTGGAAGAGCTCGACGACGAGGAGCTGCAGATGGCGGCCCGGTTGATGGGAAAGATGGTGGAGGTCAGCCGTCGCTTCGCCGTCGACACAGAGCCGGGCAGCTGACGCACCACGACTCCTGCATGCACGCAGGATGATCGGCCCGCAGCATGGACGGCTGCGGGCCGATCATCACAGATCAGTTCGGTGACTTGCCCAGGGTGACACTCACCGTGGTCTCGCTGCCATTGCGCAGCAGCGTCACGGAGATCGCCTCGCCGACCCGGCTGTCGCGAATCAGACCCACGAGGGATTCGGATCCGTTGACCTCTTTCGAGTTGATCGACGTGATCAGATCACCCGCCTTGATCCCTGCTTGCGCCGCCGAGGAACCGCTGACCACGTTGCTCACCTCGGCGCCCAACAGGACGCCGTTGTTTGTCTCCACAGTGCCATTGGAGGCGCCGATCCCGAGGTAGGCATGATCTGCGACGCCATCGCTGAGCAGCTGGTCGGTGATGTACTGCACCTGGTCAGAGGGGATGGCGAAACCGATGCCGATGTTGCCGGACTGGCTGGACGATCCGGACGACAGGGACGCGATGGCGGAGTTGATGCCGATCAACTCCCCGTTGGCGTTCACCAGGGCTCCGCCAGAGTTGCCGGGGTTGATGGCTGCGCTGGTCTGGATGGCGTTGGTGACCACCACCTCGTTGCCCGACGCCGCCGCACTGGAGGTCCGACCCGTGACCTGCTCTGTGGTCACGGGGCGATTGAGGGCACTGATGATCCCGGTGGTCACCGTGCCGGAGAGTCCGAGCGGGTTGCCGACCGCCATCACGCCCTGACCCACCACCAGCGAGTGTGAATCAGCGAAGGTGATCGGCTTCAGACCCGTCGGCGGATTGTCCAGCTTGATCACTGCGAGATCCGTCGACGGATCGGTGCCCACAACGCTGGCCGTGTAGCTGCGATCACCCATCACCACACTGATGTTCGCCTGGCCCATGCCAGTCACCACGTGGTTGTTGGTCACGATGTTCCCAGCAGTGTCCAGGATCACCCCGGAGCCCTCAGCCCCGCTCTGACCGTTTCGGACAGTGATTGCGACAACGCTGGGAGACGCCTTTTGCGCGGTGGCACTCCAGTCCGCACTGCTGATCACCGGCGTGGTGCCGCCGGAATCGATGCTGGCCGGGCTGCTCACCGAGGCCGGTTGATTCGATGTCAGGGCACGATCCACCAACACACCCGAACCGCCGCCGATGCCGGCCGCCAGGACGGCCACCACGGCCAGACTCACCAGTCCGTAGCCACGACGTCGCCCGCTGGTGCGGGGTATGGGCCCGGTCGGGCGGTTGGCTGCGGCGAAGCTGTTGGGATCTGACTGGGCATCGTACGGCGATGTGGCGTACTGGTTCTCGGTCGAGGCAACGAAGGGCCACAGTGGCTCCTCCGTCGTGCTGTCCGGCACGGCCGCAGTCGGATTGCTTCCCGGTGCCGAAAAGTCTGGCTGGTTGGAGGGATCGCGACCAACAAAATCATCCGACTGGTCGGGCTGGTGGTCATTCATGCTTTCTCCTCGGTCATCTGCGTTCACTCATCGACTTCACACGCTCATCCTGTGTATCACCTGTGAGCAAGCATCCGGTTGTCTGTGCATCGTCGCGGGCGCGAGGAATGCCACGGCCAACGGAGTCTGAGTCAGGCCTTCGGCTGGAACCGCGAGCTGAAGAAGCGCAACGTGGGCGGCTCGTAGACGAACTCCAGACCGCGGATGCGTTCGGCATTCCGGTGCAGGTCGATCACGGCATCGGCGACCACGTCCATGTGCCGGTCGGTGTACACCCGACGCGGGATCGTCAGCCGCACCAGTTCCAGCTTCGGGTGGCGGTTGTTGCCCTCGGCGTCGCGGCCGGCTGAGACGATGCCCCGCTCCATCGACCGCACGCCGGAGGCAACGAAGAGTTCTGCCGCCAATGACTGGGCGGGCAGGTCGTCCTGGCTGAGATGCGGCAGGAAGCGCAGCGCGTCGAGGAACACGGCGTGGCCTCCGATCGGCTGCACCACCGGCACACCGGCCTCCTGCAACCGTTCACCGAGGTACGTCACCTGGCCGATCCGATGGGTCAGGTAGGCGTCGTCAGTGGCCTCGACCAAACCGACCGCCATCGCTTCCAGGTCCCGACCGGCCAGCCCGCCGTAGGTGGGCATTCCCTCGTACAACACCACCAGTTCACGCGCCTTGGTGAAGATCGACTCGTCCCGCATTGCGAGGAAGCCACCGATGTTCACCAGGCAATCCTTCTTGCCACTCATCGTCAGACCGTCGAAGTGCGACAGCATCTCGCGCACGATGTCGGCGCAGCTGGTGTCGCGATAGCCGTCCTCGCGCTGCTGGATGAACCAGGCGTTCTCCGCCAGCCGGGTCGCATCCGACCACATGATGATGTGGTGCTCGTCGCACACCCGACGCACCGCTTCGATGTTGGCCATCGACACCGGCTGACCGCCGGCAAGGTTCACAGTCAAAGCCACGTTGATGTAGGCGATGTTCTCCGCCCCGACCTCGTCGATCAGCGCGGTGAACTCGTCGATGTCGACATTGCCCTTGAACGGATGCTGCGCGCTCGGGTCGTGCGCCTCGTCGATGATGACGTCGTGGAAGGTGCCACCGGCCAACTCCTGGTGTGCCCGAGTGGTGGTGAAGTACATGTTCCCCGGCACGTGCATCCCCGGGCGGATCAGGATCAGGCTGATCAGGTGTTCCGCGCCGCGTCCCTGATGCGTCGGCACCACGAAAGGCAATCCGTAGCTGTTCTGGACGGCGGCCTCCAACCGGTCGAAACTGACCGCCCCGGCGTACGCCTCGTCTCCGACCATCATCGCCGACCACTGCCGGTCACTCATCGCCGAGGTTCCCGAGTCGGTGAGCAGATCGATGTAGCACATCTTCGATTTCAGCAGGAAGGTGTTGTGACCCGCCTTCTCGATGGCTTGCTGCCGCTCATCGCGGGTGTGCATCACCAGCGGTTCCACCATCTTGATCCGGTACGGCTCGGCCACGTTGCTCGGCATCTCGGCTCCTGAAATTCCATCTTTGCTGCATCGTTTCAGCAGGAATATTCTCTCAACACGTCGTGTTACTCCTGAGTATTGCGCCAAATATGGCGGTTCCGCCACACAACTAGCAATAGAACCTTGGCCGGGAGACCAGCGTGATGGAATCGCTGACACCTCCAGCTGGGTAGAGTGTCGGCTGACCAACCAGTTCGGCGTCGACGGACATCGACGGAGGAAGAGCAACAGCATGAGCAACACTGACATTCACGACGTGATCATTGTCGGATCCGGACCCGCTGGCTACACAGCGGCCCTGTACGCGGCCCGAGCGGACCTGAAGCCGCTGGTCTTCGAGGGATCCATCACCGCAGGTGGTGCCCTGATGAACACCACCGAGGTAGAGAACTTCCCCGGATTCGCCGAGGGCATCATGGGACCGGAACTGATGGCCACCATGCGAGCGCAGGCCGAACGTTTCGGCACGACCCTGGTTGCCGACGACATCACCAAGCTGGATCTCACCGGTCCGGTCAAGATCGCCACTGACACTGACGGCACCGAACACCGGGCACATGCGGTGATCCTGGCCACTGGTTCGAGCTACCGCCACCTCGGTCTTCCCGACGAAGACCGACTGTCCGGGCGCGGGGTGTCGTGGTGCGCCACCTGTGACGGCTTCTTCTTCAGGGGCAAGGAAATCGCCGTTGTCGGCGGTGGTGACTCGGCGGTGGAAGAGGCAACCTTCCTGTCCCGCTTCGCCTCCAAGGTGACGATCATCCATCGCCGCGACGAAATGCGGGCCAGCAAAATCATGGTTGCTCGTGCCGAGAAGGATCCGAAGATCGAGTTCGCCTGGAACTCCACGGTGACGGCCATCAACGGCGCCAAATCCGTCGAGTCGGTCACGCTGCGCGACGTCCTCACCGGCGAGTCACGCGAACTGGCCATCGACGGGTTGTTCATCGCCATCGGCCACGATCCACGCTCAGAACTGATCAAGGGTCAGGTCGACCTCGATGCGGCTGGCTACGCACTGGTTGCCAACGATTCCACCGCGACGAACCTCGCCGGGGTCTTTGCCTGCGGCGATCTCGTTGACCACATCTACCGCCAGGCGGTCACAGCGGCCGGCACCGGCTGCGAGGCGGCACTGGACGCGGAGCGCTTCCTCGCCGACCTGCAGGACGACAACGTGCAGGCCTGACGGCCGCGATGCCACTTCATCCATCGAAAGGAAACCCATGTCCAACGTTCCTGCAGTGACCGATGCGACCTTCGTCGACGAGGTGGTGATGGCCGACAAGCCCACCATGGTCGACTATTGGGCCGATTGGTGCGCACCGTGCCGCCAACTGTCACCGATCATCGACGAGCTGGCCAAGGAGTACGGCGACAAGGTCAACTTCGTCAAGATGGACACCAACACCAACACCCAGATTCCGATGGAGCAGGGGATCATGGCGCTGCCCACCCTCCAGATCTTCTCGGGCGGTCGGGTGGTGAAACAACTACAGGGTGCACGCAGTAAAGCGGCCCTGGTGAAAGCACTCTCCGAGTTCATCTGACATGTCCACCTCGCACGATCCGGACGGCCCGGCTCCCTCGAATGCCTCGCGGGAGCCGGGACAGTCACGATCAGGGCCCTCAGTGCGCACCATCGTCATCGGTGTGCTGTTGACCTTGCTGCTGATTGCAGGGGCGGTCCTGACTGCTGTCCTGGTCAATAAGAGCAGCCCAGGCACATTCGTCACGGCATCTGCATCCAAACCCCAGTTCCCGATGGAGCTTCCGGCCAAGATCGGTTCCTACTCACGCGATCCCAACGCTGGAACGACACCGGAGACAAATCCCACCAGCGGCATCTCGACCATGTCAGCGACCTACAGCAAGGGCAGTCAGCCCGCTGTCGTGGTCGTCCTGTCCCGACCGGAGAAGGACGCCCAGCAGTTCATGACAGAAGCAGCGATGGGTGCGGTCACGGCGCAGGATGGAGGATATTGCGGGACGTCCTCCGACAACAATCTCGACGCCTGTGTCGTCATCAGTGAGCAGACGGCAGTGATGGCCGTGGGGCTGCTGGGACAGTCCCGAGCGGACCTGATGGCGGTCGCGCAGCAGTTCGGCTCCGAGCTAGCCGGCTGAGCCCGGAGCGAATTACAAGCTGAGAATTTCACCGCCAACTTGTAACATTCCCTCAGAATTCCTACGATATTACGATGCTCACACCCAAACGCCTCTCAGCTCTCGCCACCATCACGGCTCTCACCGGTCTCGGATTGGCTGGAGCGGTCACTCCGGCCCATGCGTGGGATCCCTCGGTGTGGGATCGGGTGGCAGCTTGTGAGTCGTCGGGCAATTGGTCCATCAACACCGGAAACAGCTTCTACGGCGGGTTGCAGTTCACCCGCAGCACCTGGCTGGCCTTCGGCGGCGGCACCTACGCCTCCTATGCCCATCAGGCCAGCAAGACCGAACAGATCGCCATCGCCCGCCGCACCCTCTCCGGGCAGGGACCGGGCGCATGGCCCGTCTGCTCTGTCCGCGCGGGGCTGACCCGCAGCAATGGCGGCGCTCATCGGCAGGCACTGCCGGCCGGGTCCAGCGCAGCTGGCAGCACCAGCACGGCTGTCCCTGCTCCGACCAGCGCGCCCTCCGCCCCATCGGCGACGCGCTCCTACACGGTGCGCCCCGGTGACACCCTGTCCGCCATCGCGTCGCGGTACAACGTCTCCGGCGGGTGGAGCGGTCTGTGGAACCTCAACAAGTCCACCGTCGGCAACCCGAACATGCTCCACGTGGGACAGAAGTTGGTCATCGACGACAACTCTTCGAGCTCCACCTCGGCAGCAGCCGCCACGAGCTCGACCAGCTCGGCCCGGACGTACACGGTGCGCCCCGGTGACACCCTGTCCGCCATCGCGTCGCGCCACAACGTCTCCGGCGGCTGGCGCGGTCTGTGGAACCTCAACAAGTCCACCGTCGGCAACCCGAACATGCTCCGGGTGGGACAGCAGCTCACGAT
>JAGXHS010000041.1 GCA_024636075.1 Propionibacteriaceae bacterium | reverse complement strand
GATGCTTCGGGGAAGGTGACCGGAACTGTGACCGTGAGGTGATCGTCCTTGCGGCCGAACACCTTGTGCTCGCGGACATGCACCAGCACGTACAGATCGCCCGCTGCACCGCCGTTCTCACCTGCACCGCCCTTGCCCTTGACCCGGATTCGCTGAGAGTCAGTCACGCCCGCCGGGATGCGCACCTGCATGGTGCGCGACGACTTGGCCCGTCCCGACCCGTGGCAGACCGCGCACGGATCCTCCACAACCAGCCCGCGACCACGGCAGTCGCGACAGGGTTCGGTGACTGAGAAAACACCGCCAGCGGTTGATGCCTGCATGCCGGAGCCCTGGCAGGTCTGGCAGACCGTCGGAACGGTCCCGGCCTTGGCGCCGGTCCCCCGGCAGGCTTCACAGGCGGCTTCGGAGACCATTTGGACTCCAACCGTGGTGCCGTGCACCGCGTCGTTGAAGTTGACGCTCACTTCGCCTTCGATGTCGCTGCCACGGCGAGGTCCACGGCTGCCCGACGTGCGTCGGGTACCGCCCGCCTGACCGAACAGATTGCCGAAGATGTCTCCGAGGCCTGCGTCTCCCTGGGCCGTGGCATGACGGAACAGATCGTCCATCGACGAAGGACCAGCGGTGTTGCCGCCGCCCCCGCGTGGGAACCGGAAACCGCCACCACCGAACAGGCTGCGGGCCTCGTCGTATTCCTTACGCTTTTCCGGATCGGAGAGCACCGCATTCGCTTCGGAGACCTCTTTGAAGCGGTTTTCCGCCTTGTTGTCACCGGGGTGCTGGTCGGGGTGGTTGGCCCGCGCCAGCTTGCGGAAGGCCTTCTTGATTTCTTCTGGTTTGGCGTCCTTGGAGACGCCCAGCACCTTGTAGTAATCCTTCTCCAGCCAGTCCTTGGTACTCATCGGCGTCTCCTCCCCTCGATCACTCGCTCTGGTCTGTTGCCGATTCGCTGGGCGCCGGTGCGCCGTCGGCATCCGGATCGGGATCACTGACCGCGACCCGCGCCGGGCGCAGCACCCGATTGTTGAGCATGTAACCCTGCTGCATCACCTGCGAGCAGGTGGTCACAGTGATCCCTGCCATCTGCACGTGCATCAAGGCGTCATGGAGCCGCGGGTCGAATTCGTCTCCCACCTCGCCGAACGGCTTCAGACCGTGCTTGTCGGTCACTTTCTCCAGCGCGTCGGCAACCGCTTTGAAGCCCCCGGTGAGATCACCATGGCTGCGTGCCAGCGAAATGGTGTCCAGCACCGGCAGCATCTCTGTTATCACGCTCTCGACACCCAGCTGACGGGCCTGGTGCCGATCACGATCGACGCGCTTCTTGTAGTTGACGTACTCGGCCTGCAGCCGTTGCAGATCGGCCGTGCGCTCGCCGACCAGCGTCTCGAGGCCGATGGTCCTCTCGGTGTCCCTGAGGGTCCTCTCGGCATCCCTGATGGATGGCGTATCGGTGGGCTCCCCATCTGTTGCGGTGTCGGCAGGATCGTCATCAATGCTGCCCACGTCACCATCCATGCCCTCTGTCGCGGTGTCATCCGCGGTGTCCCCGACCACTTCTCCGGTGAGGGGGGTCTCACTGCTCTCGCTCATCGAACTCCTCGAAATCTGGTGATGCGCCGAGACACCTGTGGCGACCGACGCGGTGATGACCGGTGGGCGGGAGTAGATCCCGCCCACCGGCACAGATCACTTGTTGGTGTCGTCGTCGTCAACGATCTCGGCGTCAACCACCTCGTCGTCGTCGGAGCCGGTATCCGATTCATTGCCCTGCTCGGAAGCCGCACCCTCGGACGAATCAGCCGCCTGCTGCTCGGCCTGGGCCGCAGCGTACAAGGCCTGGCCCATGGTGGAGGCCTTGGTGTTCAGGTCGTCCATCGCCGCCTTGACCTGGTCGTTGTTGTCGGTCCCCTTGAGCGCTTCCTTCAACGCGTCCAAAGACTCCACGACAGGAGCCTTGACGTCCTCGCCGATCTTGTCCTCGTTCTCGTTGAGCAGCTTCTCGGTGCGGAAGGCCAGGTTGTCAGCCTCGTTGCGCATCTCGACATCCTCGCGACGCTTCCGGTCCTCCTCGGCGTGCGCTTCGGCTTCATGGACCATCCGGTCGATGTCCTCCTTGCCGAGGGCTGAGCCGCCGGTGACGGTCATCGACTGCTGCTTGCCGGTGGCCATGTCCTTGGCGTGGACGTGCACGATACCGTTGGCGTCGATGTCGAACGTGACCTCGACCTGCGGCACGCCACGGGGGGCGGGCATCAGACCGGTCAGCTCGAAGTTGCCGAGCGACTTGTTGTCGCGAGCGAAGTCGCGCTCACCCTGGTACACCTGAATCATCACCGAAGGCTGACTGTCCTCGGCGGTGGTGAACACCTCGGAGCGTTTGGTCGGGATGGTCGTGTTGCGCTCGATGATCTTGGTCAGCACACCACCCTTGGTCTCGATGCCCAGGCTCAGCGGGGTCACGTCCAGCAACAGGACGTCCTTCACCTCACCCTTCAGCACACCGGCCTGCAGGCTGGCACCCAGTGCCACGACCTCGTCCGGGTTCACGCCCTTGTGCGGCTCCTTCTTGGCCAATTCCGTGACCAGATCCACGACGGCCGGCATCCGGGTGGAGCCACCAACCAGGATCACCTGGTCGATCTTCTCCACCGACGTCTTTGCGTCGGAGATCACGGCCTTGAACGGCGGGCGGCAGCGATCCAGCAAGTCCTGGGTCATGCGCTGGAACTCGGAGCGGCTCAGTTTCACGTCAAGGTGCAGCGGACCCTCGGCGCCAGCCGTGATGTAGGGCAGGTTGATGGTGGCTTCCTGAGCGCTGGAGAGCTCGATCTTGGCGCGCTCGGCAGCTTCCTGCAGCCGCTGACGGGCCATCTTGTCCTTGCTCAGGTCGATGCCGTTGTTGTTCTTGAATTGCTTGACCAGCCAATCCACGATTCGCTGATCCCAGTCGTCACCACCCAAGCGGTTGTCACCCTTGGTGGCCTTCACCTCGAAGACACCGTCGGAGATCTCCATCAGCGACACGTCGAAGGTGCCGCCACCAAGGTCGAAGACCAGCACGGTCTGCTCGACATTGCCCTTGTCCAGTCCGTAGGCCAGGGCTGCGGCGGTCGGCTCGTTGATGATCCGGTCGACCTTCAGGCCGGCGATCTCGCCAGCTTCTTTGGTGGCCTGACGCTCCGCGTCGGAGAAGTAGGCGGGAACGGTGATCACCGCGTTGGTGACGGGCTCACCGAGGTAGGACTCGGCGTCGCGCTTCAGCTTCTGCAGCACGAAGGCGCTGATCTGCTGGGGATGGTAGTCCTTGTCGTCGATCTGGATCTTCCAGTCCGTGCCCATGTGACGCTTGACGGACCGCACGGTGCGATCGACGTTGGTGACGGCCTGGCGCTTGGCGACCTCACCGACCAGCACCTCGCCACCCTTGGCAAAGGCAACGACCGACGGTGTGGTGCGAGCACCCTCAGCGTTGGGAATGACGGTGGGTTCGCCACCTTCGAGAACCGCGACGACCGAGTTGGTGGTGCCGAGGTCGATACCGACTGCACGAGCCATGGTGTGTTTCCTCCAGTTGTTCCGCGTCCGACGCCGGTCGGCGTCGGGTCACTGCTCAATTTCTCTGAATGATTTCAACGACTCAACAGTCTCGCTTGAGTCGAACGCGCTCAACTCTAGCGATTGAGCCCGACCGACTCAACCCAATCATTGAGTCCACCCCACTCAACCATGGTTCTTTCAGGGATATTCCCGAGGCCGGGACGGCGTGCGACCATGCCTGGGCCAATCCTCAATCGTCGGGAAAGGACCGCCGCGTTGCTCACGGCGGCCAACCTGCTAGATCATCCCCTGGACACTCAGGCAGTTTCGTCCGGCTGTGAGGAAGCGTTCGGCAGCGAGATGTTGAACATCCACTCGATCCCGTACTTGTCCTTGACGTCGCCGTACAGGTCGCCCCAGAACTGCCCTTCGAGCGGCATACCGACGATTCCCTCTGCGGAGAGTTGCTCGTACCAGCCCTGCAAGAGGTCGACGTCATCACCCATCAATGAGATGTAGTTGCGGGTGTCGCCCCACGTCTGCTCCGCCCGGGCATCGCGTCGCTCGCCATGATGGTGAAGTTGTCGTGGACCAGCGCGGCGTGCATGGTGCCTTCGGCGGGCATGCCCTCCATTGGGACGTCACTGAAGTTCATGATCTCGAGCTTCCCGCCGAAGATTCCTTGGTAGTAGGTCATCGCCTCTCGGGCGTTGCCGGCGAAGTTGAGGTACGGGTTCATCGAGATGGCCATGGGTTCTCCTTGAGGTCTGCGACACCTCCGGGTGACGGGTGTTCACATGTGATATTGACACTGTGAACTAGATCACATGGTCATGACAGGGACCCGGCAGTGGTTCCTCGACCGTGAGCGCGCACACCCCGTCGATGCGGGGTACGAGGTGGTGCCTCGAGACGGCGCCGGTGCGATCTCGAGTAGCGCCCCACAGGCGGCGCAGGGTGTCAACGACGGACCAACTCGTGCAGGAGACGAACCGCGATCAGTCGGGTGTCCTGTTTCCTGGCCGAAAGCACCCACGACACACCTCACGATCGCCGGCGGGACGCCCCCGGGCATTGTGGCTGCCAGGCCTCAGATCGCGGAGGAAGATGGTCCCCGTGGGTCGATGACTCGGTCGCCGTCCCGGGCCATCGGGACGTGGGGAATCCCTCCGTCGTCGAAGACCTCTCCCGAGCGGGTGTAGCCGAATCCCGCGTACCAGTTTTCGAGGTACAGCTGGGCACTGATCTGGATCGGTGCTGGCCACAGCTGGTGAGCGTGTTCAATCAGTCGTCTGGAGAGTCCCTTGCCGCGCTGGTCGCGTCTGGTGCAGACCCTGCCAAGGTGCCGCCCCCCGTCGTCACCCAGCCAGAGCCGCAGATAGCTGGTCAAACCTTCGGAGTCAGCGAACCAGAGATGAGCGGTGGTGGGAAGCAGGTCGAGCCCGTCGACCTCCACGTCTCCGTATTGCTGTTCCACCGCGAAGACGACATCGCGGAGCCGCCAGATGTCGTACACCTCTTGGGCTGTGAGCTCGTCCCCGGCTCGGTGAGTTGGCGCCATCTGGCAACCCTAATGGCAGTCTTCGGGCCAGCCACTCCCAGCGGTACCACTCGCCGACGGGCCCCCTCGGACGTTTGACCGAGATCTCGGGCAAATGACTCCCCTGGGGCGAGCTTGGTGGACGTTTGACCGAGAACTCGGGCAAATCGCCCGGACTCGGGCTGGAATGGACGCGTTTGACCGAGAAAACGTGAAAACACACCCCCACCGTCAGTCCAGGTCCCGCGCCCCGCAGCCTCAACCGCCCCACACCGGACGGTGCTCCACCCGGACCCACCCGGGACCAGATCGTGGGGCTTGCCCGAGGAATCATGTCAAGATGCCCGGGTAGCGGGCTTCGAGGAATCACCTGAAGATGCCCGCGGGGATGGTGCCGGTTTCGGTCCTCGTTTGGCGGTCGTCAGGGTCAGGAGATCGGCGGCCAGGGCTTGGATCTGTCGCTGGATCGCGGCCGGGTTCAGCGGCTGGTTTTCCTTCGCCAGCCGTGTCTTGACGGCTTTGCGAACGATCCCAGTGTCGGCGAGGACTCGGGTGTACGGCGTGGCCGGTAGGTCGTACTTCTTGGTCGTCTTCGCGCCGATCCGGGTCTTGGAGACCAGCTTCTGCTGGGGAGCGAAGTGGTTGGTCATCAGCCGCTGCAGCTCCCAGATCCGGTTCAG
>JAGXHS010000040.1 GCA_024636075.1 Propionibacteriaceae bacterium | reverse complement strand
CCGCTCCCGCAGACACCGCGACCAACCAGTCCTGTGACAAATCTCACGCCCTGGTCGCACTGGACCCTGAATGCCCGAGCCAGCGTGGTTCTCGGTCCGCGCCGACGCCCCCACCGAGCGGGCGACCGCATCCAAGTTTCCTGAGACTTTACAAAGAATCTTAATGTAACGTACATTCTCTCTCAGGAAGTGGCGCTCAGGCCGATCAGGGCTGGGACAGCGACCCGGTGCCGGGCTCGCCGACCATGAACAGAACTCAACCTGTAGGGAAGCTCAATGTCCAGAATTCGCAACACCCTGGTCGCTCTGACGGCCACCGTCGGGCTCGGACTCACCATGACCGCGACCGCCACGCCGGCCCAGGCCGCCCCTGCCTGTAGCAGCAACACCGTGTCCTGCTCCAAGTACTGGGCTGCTCGCACCAATGGGTCGGTGGCGTACTACTTGAAGACCAGCGAGCACGTCAAGAACCTGCAGCGTTCGCTGAAGGCGCTGGGCTACGACATCGCCGTCGACGGCTTCTACGGCTACCAGACCAAGACCAAGCTGCGCGTCTACCAGGGATCACGTCGTCTCCAGGTGAACGGTGTCCTGGACGCACGGACCCTCGCCGCGCTGCGCTCCGGCATGCCGAAGGCTGCTTCCAGGAGCACCACCTCCAGGAGCGCCTCCAGGCCGTCAGCCATCAGCACCACCGCGTGCACCAGCAACACCGTGTCCTGCTCCAAGTACTGGGCCGCCCGCACCAACGGGTCGGTGGCGTACTACCTGAAGACCAGCGAGCACGTCAAGAACCTGCAGCGCTCCTTGCGAGCCCTCGGTTACGACGTTCCGGCGACCGGCTACTACGGTTACCAGACCAAGACCAACCTGCGCGTCTACCAGAGATCACGTCGTCTCCAGGTGAACGGTGTCCTGGACGCACGGACCCTCGCCGCGTTGCGCTCCGGAAGCGCTGCTGGCTCCTCAACCAGCAGGGCAGCGAAGGCAGTCAGCTTCGCCAGCAAACAATTGGGCAAGCCCTACATCTACGGCGCCACCGGCCCCCGAGGCTACGACTGCTCGGGTCTCACTTCATCGGCATGGCGGGCGGCCGGCAAGTCGATCCCGCGCACCAGCTACGCCCAGCTGGGTGGCCTGAAGCGCGTCTCGAAGTCGAATCTCCGCCCCGGTGACATCGTCGGTTTCTACTCCGGTGGCCACGTGGGCATCTACATTGGTGGCGGCCAGGTGATCCAGGCATCCCGACCCGGACGCCCGATCGCCAAGGCCAAGGTGAGCTCGATGCCGTTCTACACCGCGGTGCGGCCCGCCTGACCCGAGCCCACGCGACTCACCACGCACACCCCGGCGGGGACACGCCCCTCGCCATTCACCCCGGACCAGTTGCCACGGCAATCGGTCCGGGGTGATCTGTCTCGTGCACGGCGTACCCCTGGAGCCCTTCGACGTCAGTCGTCCAGAGTCGAAAGGTCTCCCTCGTCGAGTCCCTGTGCGCGGGCCTTGAGCACCCGACGCATGATCTTGCCGGATCGGGTCTTCGGCAGCTTGTCCACGAACTGGACGTCGTCTGGCTTGGCGATCGGGCTCAAGTGCTGTGACACGTGCTGGCGCAAGGACTCGCCCAACTCCTGACCCGGTTCGTAGCCGACCCGCAGCACCACATAGGCGTGGATGGCGTTGCCCTTCACCTCGTGCGGCAAACCGATCGCGGCCGCTTCGGAGACCGCAGGGTGTGACACCAACGCCGACTCCACCTCAGCGGTGCCGAGCCGATGTCCTGACACCTTGATCACGTCGTCGGTGCGTCCGATGATCCAGATGTATCCGTCGGAGTCGCTGCGGGCCGAGTCACCGGTCAGGTACTTGCCGGGATACTTCGACCAGTAGGTGTCGATGTAGCGCTGGTCATCCTTGTACAGCGTGCGCAACATCGCCGGTGCGGGGTTCTTCAACACCAGGAAGCCCTCGTCGCCGTCCGATACCGGCTCCCCCTCCTCGTTCAGGATCTCGACGTCCTGACCGAAGAACGGCTTCCCCGCGGACCCGGGTTTCTGAACCTCACCGGGCACCTGGGTGATCTGGAACATCCCGGTCTCGGTCTGCCACCAGGTGTCCATGATGGGGCACTGGCCCTTGCCCACGACCCGGTGGAACCACTGCCAGGCCTCCGGGTTGATGGGCTCCCCCACCGAACCGAGGAGACGCAGCGACGACAGGTCGTGCCGATTGGGCCAGGCATCACCGAATCGCATCAATGAGCGGATGGCGGTGGGTGCGGTGTAGAAGCTGGTGATGCCGTAGTGCTCGATCAGCTGCCACCAACGGTTCGGGTAAGGGTAGGTGGGCCCACCCTCGAACATGAATGAGGTGGCGCCGTTCAGCGTCGGGCCGTAGACCAGGTATGAGTGCCCGGTGATCCATCCGGGGTCGGCGGTGCACCACCACCGATCTTCCGGACGGATGTCGAAGGTGTACTTCAAGGTGCTGTACGTGCCGACCATGTAGCCGCCGTGGGTGTGCAGAATGGCTTTCGGCTTCCCGGTGCTGCCGGAGGTGTAGAGGATGAACAGTGGGTCCTCGGCGTCCATCGGTTCGGTGGGGCACTTTCCCTTGGCGATCGGCAGCGCCTTCAGGTCGTCGTACCAATGGTCGCGCAGGGCGTCCATCTCCACCTCGTTGTGGGTGCGCCGCACCACGATCACGTTCTCGACGGTGGGTGAGAAGCGCACGGCCTGGTCGACGATGTCCTTCAGCGGGAACACCTTGCCATTGACCCAGGAACCGTCGGCTGTGATGACGAGTTTCGACTCGCTGTCGTCGATCCGGCTGGCCAGCGCGTCGGCGGAGAAGCCGGCGAAGATCACTGAGTGCACGGCGCCGATCTTCGCGCAGGCCAGCATCGCGAACAGCACCTCGGGGATCCGTGGCAGGTAGATGGTGACCCGGTCGCCCTTGACGACCCCCATCGACTTGATGATGTTTGCCATCATGTTGACCTGCCGGTTCAAGCTGAAGTAGCTGAAGGTCAGGTGGTCCCTGCCGTTCTCGCCCATCCAGATGAAAGCCAGCTTGTTCTTGTTGGGTCCCGTCAGGTGCCGATCTATGCAGTTGTGCACGATGTTCGTCCTACCGCCGGTGAACCACTTGTAGAACGGCGCCTCGGAGTCGTCCAGTACGGTGTCCCACTTCTGGAACCACTCGAGTTCCTCGGCGCGGTCGGCCCAGAAGCCAACGGGGTCGGCGAGAGCCTGCTCTCGCAGGCTGTCGGCGTCGGGGACATGTGAAGATGCGGCGATCGCAGGGTCAGGACGGTAGACGTCCGGCTCGGTCTGCCTCATGGGGTCCTCCTTTGGACTGGATGCATGATGGCGAGACTAGCCGAGAAGAGACTTCGAGCCGCCCCCTTTTCAGGGGACGGCTCGAAGTGAGTTGATCAGATGCGCGTTGGGCGCAGCTGAGGTGTCTCACTCGCTGGCGGGCTTCACCTTGGTGGTGTCGAGCAGGACGCTCGGACCCATGGTGGAGGAGATGGCGACCTTGCGCAGGTAGCGGCCCTTCGACGCGCTGGGCTTGAGGCGCAGGATCTCGTCCAGAGCGGTGAAGTAGTTGTCCTTCAACTGCTCGGCGGTGAACGACGCCTTGCCAATCAGCAGGTGCAGGTTGGCGTGACGGTCCACCCGGAACTCGATCTTGCCGCCCTTGATTTCACTGACAGCTTTCGCGACATCCATCGTGACGGTGCCAGTCTTCGGGTTGGGCATCAGTCCGCGGGGGCCGAGCACCCGGCCCAGCCGACCGACCTTGCCCATCATGTCGGGGGTAGCGACGACTGAATCGAAGTTGAGGTAGCCACCAGCCACCTTCGCGATCAGTTCGTCGGAACCCACCTCATCAGCACCCGCCTCGAGTGCTGCTTCCGCCTTGTCACCGGTGGCGAACACGAGGACCCGTGCGGTCTTGCCGGTGCCGTGCGGAAGGTTGACCGTGCCACGGACCATCTGGTCCGCCTTGCGGGGGTCGACCCCCAGCCGCATCGCGACGTCGATGGTCTCATCAAACTTCGCCGAAGCTCCGTCCTTGACCAGGGCCAAGGCTTCTTCCGGTGAGTACTGCTGATCCTCGTCACGCTTCTCTGCTGCGGCGTTGTATGCCTTGCTGCGCTTCATCTCTGGTTCCTTTCATGGTCAACCTCGCAGGTTGCTCCGCCAGTTCTGGTGCGGACCGCGCGGGTCCTTCCAGGCTTCTTTGTCAGTCGGTGGTGTCGAGCCAGGGTTCACTTCTGAACGGTGACGCCCATGGAGCGGGCGGTGCCCTCGACGATCTTCATCGCCGCCGCAATGTCTTGGGCGTTCAGGTCCGGGAGCTTGGTGGTGGCGATCTCGCGCACCTGCTGGGAGGTGATCTTGCCGACCTTCTCCTTCAGCGGTGAGCCCGAACCTTTCTGCAGACCAGCGGCCTTCTTGATCAGCTCTGCTGCCGGTGGGGTCTTGGTGACGAAGGTGAACGTGCGGTCCTCGTAGATGGTGATCTCCACGGGGATGACGTTTCCACGCTGGGGTTCCGTGGCGGCGTTGTACGCCTTGCAGAACTCCATGATGTTGACGCCGTGCGGGCCGAGTGCGGTGCCGACCGGCGGGGCGGGAGTCGCAGCGCCAGCATTCAAGGCAACCTTGACCAGCGCCGCAACCTTCTTCTTCTTCTTGGGAGGCATGGGATGTGGGTCCTTTTCTCTACTTCCGGCACACGGATGTGCCCTGACTGGTGCTGATCTGGTGGATCAGCGGCGTGAAACTAGATCTTCTGGATCTGCGGGAAGGTCAGGTCGACCGGGGTCTCGCGGCCCAGAATCTCCACCAGCGCCTTGAGGCGTTGGCTGTTCACGTTGATTTCGGTGATGGTGGCGTGCACCCCTGCAAAGGGGCCGTCCACCACCTGTACAGAGTCGCCGATGGCGAAGTCGACGACCTCGATCTTTTTGAGGCGGCTCTTTCGGGCGGGTCCGCTCGATTCAGCGTTCACCCGGGCTCGCACCGAGGGTTCAAGCATCCGTTGAACCTCGTCGAGGTCCAGCGCCACCGGCTGGTTGGCGTGACCGACGAAACCGGTCACCGACGGAGTGTGGCGAACGGTGCCCCACGACTCATCGGTCAGATCCATCCGCACCAGCACATAGCCGGGCAGCACGGTCCGGGTGACGGTCTTGCGAGCCCCGTTGCGGATCTCGATCGCCTCTTCGGTCGGGACGATTGTCTCGAAGATGAAGTCCTCCATGTTGAGGGTGCTGACCCGGGCATCCAGGTTCTGCTTCACCCGCTTCTCCATGCCGGAGTAGGTGTGGACCACGTACCACTCACCGAACTTGCTCCGCAGTTCGGTGCGCAGTTCATCCATCGCCTTGTCGAGCTCCACGTCGCCCTCGGCGTCGTCGTCGGCTTCTTCTTCCTCGGCGTCGTCATCCATCGACAGGTCGACCACGATGCCGTCGTCGTCGTCATCCTGGTCGTCGTCGCCGCCGGCGAGCGCGTCGAGGTCGATCTCCGATTCGCTGGAAGCAGCCGCCTCGTCGTCCGAGCCGAGGTCGATCCGGCTCAGATCGATCTGGACGTTGTCGTCTTCGTCAGGCGCGTCAAAAGGTGAGTAATCAGTCATGTCGTCTCCGGTTTCGGTGCGGTCACTTGCCGAACAACTTCAACAGACCCCATCCGAAGAACAGGTCCAGTGAGCTGACGAAGGCAATGAGGAAGAGTACGAAGAACAGCACCACGAAGAAGTACTGCCGCAGCTGTTCCCCGGTGGGCCAGACCACCTTGCGCAGCTCGGCGGCTGACTGAGAAGTGAACTCGATCGGGCCGGTGCGATGCGCTGAAGTCGTCCGTGATGCCGTGGCGTCCGATCGCTTGCGGGTCGGTCGCCCCTTGCTGTTGGTGACGTCCGGCGATGCTGCGGATGAGCGGCGCTGCGGACGGGACGATCGAGCCTTGGCAGCAGTCGACCCGGCGGCCTCCAGCTGTTGCTCGTCATCGACCACCATGTCTTCGGGATCACCGGAGAGCGGAGTGTCGTCGAGTTCCTCGTCAGCGTCCACCAGCTCTTCGGCGTCCTCATCGACGACTCTGTAGTCGACGTCGTCAGCGTCGTGGGCGACGTCGCCAGCCAGCATCTCTCCGCGGGGATCGTCAGTCACTCTGGCGGCGTGCCGCGGATGGGTGTCTGCCACCGCCTCCGGCCGGGAGGGCTCTTCCACCTCGGGAACCACCGACTCGTCGTCGTCAGGAGACTTCGCCTGCTCGTCGGTCACAAATGTTCCTTCGGTCTTGCCTTTCGGCTCGGATGCTGAGCGCCACATCTGCGACGCTTCGCAGGGCAAGAGGGACTTGAACCCCCAACCTGCGGTTTTGGAGACCGCTGCTCTGCCAATTGAGCTATTGCCCTGTGGTGGCAAGCCCGCCTAGGCAGGCTCCGACCGTGGTCAACGCCACCAAGATGAAGAGTGTACGTGCTTTCGACTGCCCAGTCGAACCGACTCCTCACAGATCCCGATGCAGTTCCTCAACCTGACCGGCGTCACTCTTGCTGAGGTTCACCACGGCGAGCACCAGCCCACCCCAGAGCACCAGCATGGCAATGATCATCATGATGATGGCGCTGCCCGTCATGAGAGCACCTCCTCTTTCTCGTCGTCTTCAGAACCAATTGTCAATGAGGTGTCCGGTCGCCACGGCACCCGCGCCACCACGAAGCCGCCGATGGCGATGGCCGCGGCCATGCCCCAGCCCAGGATTCCGAGCATCCAGCCCGGATAGCCCTCGTAGGGTTCCTTGACGACGGCAATGAACTCCAGCACCAGCACATAGCTGAGCGCAGCCGGTGCGACGATGCTGATCATGATCCGCCACACCCTGCCGAGTTTGATGGCGCCGGTCTTGTTCATGTGATCGGCCAGCGTCGGCAACTTGGACAGACCCCAGGACAGCACGATCATGCTGATCACGGCGACCAGCAGGATGCCGAATCTGTTCACGAAGTGATCCATGATGTCGAGCACGAAAACGCCACTGGTGGTGCTGAACAGCACCAACGAGATCACACCTGTGGGCACCACGACGGACAAGGTTGCAGTCAGACGCTTCATCTCGAACTTGTCTCGCACTGCGGAGATCACGACCTCCAGCACACTGATCAATGAGGTCAGGCCGGCCATCACCAGGGAAGCGAAGAACAGCACCCCCAACAGGGATCCTGCCGGGGCTTCGTTGATGATCGCCGGGAAGGCCACGAAAGCCAGACCGAGGCCGCTGGAGACCACCTCGTCAACGGGCGTTCCGCTGGCCTGCGCCATGAAGCCCAGAGCAGCGAAGACGCCGATCCCGGCCAGCAGCTCGAAGCCGGAGTTGGCGAATCCCACCACCAGCCCAGAGCTGGTCATGTCGGTGCGCTTGCCGACGTAGGAGGCGTAGGTGATCATGATGCCGAAGCCGATCGACAGCGAGAAGAAGATCTGACCGAAGGCGGCCGCCCAGACACTCGCGTCGGCCAAGGCACTCCACTTGGGCGTGAACAATGCGTTCAGACCCTCCGCGGCGCCGGGCAGCAGCAGGGCTTGCACCACCAGGGTGAGGAAAACGACGATCAGCAGCGGGATGAAGATCACCGATGTGGCGCCGATGCCCTTCTGCACGCCCATCGACATGATGACGGCGATGACCACCCATACGATCGCCAGCGCCACCACGATACCGGGCACGAAGTCCATGGTGACACCCGGATCACCGGCCTTCAGCACCGTCCCGAACAGGAAGTCACCGGGCTCGGGCCCCCATGCCTTGGTGAAGGAGTAGATCGTGTACTTGCCCGCCCAGGCCAGCACCGCGGCGTAGTAGATGGCGATGATGAAACAGATACCCACCTGCCACCAGCCAAGGCCCTCGGCACGACGCCCGGCACGCGCGAACGACAATGGGGCCGAGCCGCGGTATTTGTGCCCCATCGAGTAGTCAAGCCACAGGAAGGCGATGCCCGCGACCAACAGTGCAACCAGATAGGGGAGGATGAATGCTCCGCCGCCATTCTTGTAGGCGACGTACGGGAACCGCCAGATGTTGCCGAGGCCGACGGCTGAGCCGATGGCGGCGAGGATGAACACGTTTCGCGAGGGGAACGCTCCCCGGTGGTGTTCCTGACTGAGCGCGGTATCGGTGCTCATGGGCCCTCCTTCGTGTGGACGATACAGAATGCCCACAGACAGAGCTCGCCGGTACACCTGCCCACCAAATGGACGCTCTCGTCGAGTACGTCGCCTCAGTCGAGCAAAACGCTGAGACCAGCGCCGTAGCCGCTCTTGGCGTACTTCTCGGCGGCGGCTGCCAGGCTGGCGTCGTCGAGCCAGCCGCGGTGCCAGGCGACCTCTTCGGGACAGCCCACCAGAAGGCCCTGGCGCTCCTGGATGGTTCGCACATAGTTGCCGGCATCAATCAGCGCGTCGAAGGTTCCGGTGTCCAGCCAGGCGGTGCCACGCCGCATCAGCTCGACCCGGAGCGTTCCCTCGTCGAGATAGCTACGGTTCAAGTCGGTGATCTCCAACTCGCCGCGGGCGGACGGTTTCAGCGCCGCAGCCCGGTCGATCACCGTGTTGTCGTAGAAGTAGAGCCCGGGCACGGCATAGTGGCTGCGCGGCTTCCGGGGCTTCTCCTCCAGCGAGAGCACCTTGCGGTCATCATCGAACTCGACCACACCATAGGCATGCGGATCCGCCACCCAGTAGCCGAACACCGAGGCTCCCTCGATGTCGGAGAAGCGGTCCAGACTGGTGCCCATGCCCGGCCCGTGGAAGAGATTGTCGCCCAACACCAGGGCAGCCTTGTCGTCGCCGATGTGATCAGCACCGAGAATGAAAGCTTGGGCGAGGCCGTCGGGTGAGGGCTGGACCGTGTAGCTGAGCTCGACCCCGAGCGCCGATCCGTCCCCCAGCAACCTCTTGAATGCGGCAGCCTCTTCCGGTGTGGTGATGACCAGAATCTCGCGGCAGCCGGACAGCATCAACGTGGACAATGGGTAGTAGATCATCGGCTTGTCGAAGACCGGCATCAGCTGCTTGCTGGTGCCCAGGGTGAGCGGGTGCAGCCGGGAACCAGCTCCGCCAGCGAGAATGATCCCCTTCACAGCGACTCCTCGTCGTTCGATGTTCTCGATACGATAGCGCCATGCCGAATGTTTTGATCACCGGCGGGGCGGGATTCATCGGATCCAACTTCGTTCGTCACCTGATCCATCACACCGACGCCAGCATGGTCGTCCTTGACGCACTGACCTATGCGGGAAACCGGAAAACGCTGTCCGAACTTCCGGGTAATCGGATGGAGTTCGTCGAGGGCGACATCTGTGACGAGCCATTGGTGGACCGGCTGGTGAGCGCAACCGACGTGGTGGTGCACTTCGCCGCCGAGTCACACAATGACAATTCGCTGAAGAATCCCTGGCCCTTCGTGCAGACGAACGTCATCGGTACCTACACGCTGTTGGAGGCGGTCCGTCGACACGGAAAGCGACTGCACCACATCTCCACCGATGAGGTGTACGGGGATCTGGAACTGGACGACCCGGAACGCTTCGTCGAGGAGCGCGCCTACAACCCTTCCAGCCCGTATTCGTCGACGAAGGCGGCCTCTGACATGTTGGTGCGCGCCTGGGTTCGCTCATTCGGCGTCCAGGCCACACTGTCGAACTGCTCCAACAACTACGGCCCCTACCAGCACATCGAGAAGTTCATCCCCCGCCAGATCACCAACGTGCTCAGCGGATTGCGTCCCAAGCTGTATGGCACCGGCGAGAACGTGCGGGACTGGATTCATGTCGACGACCACAACTCGGCGGTCTGGGCGATCATCGAACGTGGCCGGATGGGCGAGACCTATCTGATCGGCGCCGACGGTGAACGCAACAACAAGCAGGTGTTGGAAGAGATCCTGACCCTGCTCGAGCGACCCAGCGACGAATACGAGCTTGTACTCGATCGCCCCGGGCACGATCTGCGCTACGCGATTGACTCCTCAAAACTGCGCAAAGAACTTGGCTGGGAGCCGACCTTTGCCGACTTCTCAGCAGGCCTTCAGGACACCATCAACTGGTATCGGGACCACCGTGATTGGTGGGAGGCCGGCAAACAGGCCACCGAAGCCAAATACGCAGCGCAGGGCCAGTGATGGCGGCCGAGCTGGCGGTCACGCCCACAGCCATTCCGGGTCTGCTGGTCCTCGAGCTGCCGCTGCACGGTGATTCCCGTGGCTGGTTCAAGGAGAACTGGCAGCGCGAGAAGATGGTGGCGCTCGGCCTGCCCGACTTCCGCCCGGTGCAGAACAACATGTCCTACAACGCCACTCTGGGCACCGCCCGCGGGCTGCACGCCGAGCCGTGGGACAAACTGGTGTCGGTGGCTCATGGCCGGGTGTTCGGCGCTTGGGTCGACCTGCGCGAAGGCGAATCCCACGGCACCACGTTCTCGATCGAGCTGGACGAGTCGAGGGCTGTTTTTGTGCCGCGCGGCGTCGCGAACGGCTACCAGACGTTGACCGATGACGTCACCTACTCCTATCTGGTCAATGCTCACTGGAGCGCCGGGGCGATCGATTCCTATGCCTACGTCAACCTGGCCGACGAGAGCGCCGGCATTGACTGGCCGATTCCGCTGGCGGACTGCCAGATCAGCGAGAAGGACCGGCACCATCCCCAGCTCGGTGAGGCGAAGAGGGTGAGACCGGCCCAGACGTTGATCCTGGGCGCCCACGGGCAGCTCGGCAGGGCGCTGTCGGCCAAGCTGCCCGGAGCCCGCGCCGTCGGTCGCGAAGAACTGGACATCACCAACACCGAGGCGCTGCGGCAATGGCCGTGGCGAGACTACGACACGGTGATCAATGCAGCAGCCTGGACCAACGTCGACGGCGCCGAAACCCCCGAGGGTCGCGTCGGCGCCTGGCGGGCGAACGCCAGTTCGGTGGCCGAGCTGGCCAGGATCGCCAACCGGTACAACCTGCGCCTGGTGCACATTTCCTCCGACTACGTCTTCGACGGCACACAGGCGGTGGTCGGCGAGGACCAGGCGCTGGCACCGCTGGGGGTGTACGGGCAGTCCAAGGCTGCCGGGGATCTGGCGGTGCAGGTGCTGGACCGCCACTACCTGCTGCGTACCAGTTGGGTGGTCGGTGACGGACGGAACTTCATCTCGATCATGGAGGAGCTGGCCGCGAAAGGCGTCTCACCCTCTGTGGTGGACGACCAGATCGGTCGACTCACCCACACCACCACCTTGGCTGCAGCCATCGTCCATCTGTTGGAGACCGCAGCCCCGTACGGCACCTACAACTGCAGCGACGGCGGCGATGCGGCGAGCTGGGCTGACATCGCCAAGGCGGTGTTCGCCCGCAGTGGTCGATCGAGTGACGACGTCACGCCGGTGGACACGGCCACCTACTTCAAGGACAAGCAGGCCGCACCACGGCCGGCGAACAGCGTGCTGGACCTGTCGAAGCTCGAAGCCACCGGTTTCGATCCGCCGGTCTTCGGTGTGGGCCAGTTGTAGCAGGTCCGGACAGGATTCTCTCAGAGTGCGGCGTTCACCAGCACCGGCTCTGGCACCAACTCCACGCCGAAACGATCCAGTACCCCGTCGCGCACGGTGCGCGCCAATGCCAGCAGGTCCTCGGCACGGGCCCCACCACGATTGGTGAGGGCAAGGACATGCTTGGTCGACAGCGTGGCTGGCGGTAGGCCATATCCCTTGTCGAAACCGGCATGCTGGATCAGCCACGCGGCCGATGTCTTCACCCGGTCCCCCGCCGGATAGCGCGGTGCATCCTCGGGAAGCTTTTCCGCATCCTCGGGACTGAGCAGCGGATTGGTGAAGAAGGAACCGGCGCTCCATGTGTCATGGTCGCCCTGATCGAGCACCATGCCCTTGCCCGCCCGCAGCGCGAGCACCACCTGGCGGACGCGTGCGGTGTCCGCCCGCCCACCGATCGGGACCTCCAAACGGCGGGCCAGCTCCGCGTAACGGATCGGCGCCGACAGGTTCCCCAAGGTGAACTGGAAGCTCACCTGCAACACCACGTAGCGATGCGGGTGCGCCTTGAAGATGCTGTTGCGGTAGCTGAACCCACAAT
>JAGXHS010000039.1 GCA_024636075.1 Propionibacteriaceae bacterium | reverse complement strand
CAACTGTTCTGACACCCAAGGGGGAGTGATCCCCCTTGGAACCCCCCCGCTGCACTGCGGGCGTTCACCCCTCGCGCTCCGGCGCTCGGGGGCCCGCAGTGTTCGGCAGGGGCCAACTGTTCTGACACCCAAGGGGGAGTGATCCCCCTTGGAACCCCCCGCTGCACTGCGGGCGTTCACCCCTCACGCTCCGGCGCTCGGGGGCCCACAGTGTTCGGCAGGGGCCAACTGTTCTGACACCCAAGGGGGAGTGATCCCCCTTGGAACCCCCCCGCTGCACTGCGGGCGTTCACCCCTCGCGCTCCGGCGCTCGGGGGCCCGCAGTGTTCGGCAGAGGCTTGTCTTCACTATTCGTATAGGCACAGAAAGAGACACAACATGCCAAAGATCCTTCAGTTTGACGAGGAGGCACGGCGTTCCCTGGAGCGTGGTGTTGACATCCTCGCCAACACGGTGAAGGTGACGCTCGGCCCGAAGGGCCGTTACGTCGTCATCGACAAGAAGTGGGGCGCCCCCACCATCACCAACGATGGTGTCACGGTGGCCCGCGAGATCGAACTCACCGATCCCTACGAGAACCTTGGTGCACAGCTGGCCAAGGAGGTCGCCACCAAGACCAATGATGTCGCCGGTGACGGCACCACGACGGCCACCGTGCTGGCCCAGGCGCTCGTCCATGAGGGACTGCGTGCCGTCGCATCAGGCTCCAACCCGGTAGGTCTGAAGCGCGGCATCGACAAGGCTGTTGCCGCTGTCGAGAACCAGCTGCGGGAATCCGCCAGTCCAGTGGAGACCACCTCCGACATGGCCAGTGTCGCCACCATCTCGTCCCGTGACGAGCAGATCGGCGAGCTGATCAGCCAGGCCTTCGACAAGGTCGGCAAGGACGGCGTCATCACCGTCGACGAATCGCAGACCTTCGGCACCGAACTCGAATTCACCGAGGGTATGCAGTTCGACAAGGGATACCTGTCGCCGTATTTCGTCACTGACTCCGATCGGATGGAGGCCGTCCTCGACGATCCCTACATCCTGATCAATTCGGGCAAGATCTCCTCGATGAACGACCTGCTACCGCTGCTGGAGAAGGTCATCGGCGCCAAGGGCACCCTGTTCATCGTGGCCGAGGACGTCGATGGTGAAGCACTGTCCACGCTGGTCGTGAACAAGATCCGCGGCACCTTCACCTCCGTTGCTGTCAAGGCACCGGCCTTCGGCGATCGTCGCAAGGCCATGCTCGAGGACATCGCGATTCTCACTGGCGGTCAGGTCGTTGCCCCTGAGGTGGGCCTCAAACTGGATCAGGTGGGTCTGGAGGTGCTCGGACGCGCTCGCCGTGTTCTGGTCACCAAGGACGACACCACAATCGTTGACGGCGGCGGCGAGTCCGACGAGGTCAGCGGTCGGGTGGCGCAGCTGCGCGCCGAGATCGAGCGCTCCGACTCCGATTGGGACCGCGAGAAGCTGCAGGAGCGGGTGGCCAAACTGGCCGGCGGTGTCTGCGTGATCAAGGTCGGCGCTGCCACCGAGGTGGAACTGAAGGAGAAGAAGCACCGCATCGAGGACGCTGTCTCGGCAACCCGGGCAGCCATTGAAGAGGGCATCGTCGCCGGCGGCGGCTCTGCTCTGGTGCACGCCGCGCGAGTTTTGGACGGCGGGCTCGGTCTCGAAGGCGACGAGAGGGTCGGCGTTCGGATCGTGCAGAAGGCGCTCGTCGAGCCGACGCGCTGGATCGCCGAGAACAGCGGTGTCTCCGGCTACGTGATCGTCTCCAAGGTGGCCGAGATGGAACCGGGCAACGGGTACAACGCCCGCACCGGTGAGTACGTGAACCTGATCGAGGCCGGCGTCATCGACCCGGTCAAGGTCACCCGGTCCGCGCTCGCCAACGCCGCATCCATCGCCAGCCTGCTGCTCACCACCGAAACCCTGGTGGTCGAAAAGCCAGCCGACGAGGACGACGAGTGAGCTGAGCGCAGCCCACGGATCGACCCCGGACAGAACGTTGGCCCCACCTGCTCCGAGCAGGTGGGGCCAACGTCGTCTGTCCGGGCGCCTCAGCCGCGCAGGGAGCGCAGCCTGCGTTTGCTGGCTCGCGCCAGGATGCGGGCCGCATACCATGACCAGCGAGGCGTCCAATCCCCTGGCGGAACGTCCCGCAGAACTTGCATTACCCCGGGCACGTGACCCAGATTGCCGAACTGTTCGAGGAAGTAGCGGCGGGACCGCTCCCGCTCGGCGTGATCCAATTCGGGGTGCCGCAGGTGGATGAGGTCATACATCAGTCGGGCTCCGGCCGCCACAGCTCGTGGCTGGGAGCTGATCCGGTTCTTGTCGTGGACGTCCAACGAGTACGTCATCAGGATCTCCGGCACCAGGCAGATGCCGACGCTGCGATTCATCCGGACGAAGAGCTCCCAGTCCTCACTGGCCGGCATGCTCAACGAGGGCCGGAAGGCGAGCAGCGCCCCTTTGTCGATCATCACGCAGGAAAAGCTGCCGATGAAGTTCTGCACCAGGAGTTCGGCGATGTTGGTGCCTTCCCATCGGGGCTCCCGGTGCGCCACCGTCAGGGAACTCCCGGTGTCGATGCTGTACCAGCAGTAACAGATGCCGTAGCCGGGCCCAGCCTCGTCCATCCGGGCTCGTTGCTTGGCAAGTTTGTCCGGGTGCCAGACGTCATCGCTGTCGAGGAAAGCGATTCGCTCAGCGCGCGCCGCCTCGACACCGGTGGTCCGGGCGGCATTCGCTCCACGGTTGGTCTCATGCCGGAGATACCGGATCCGGGGATCGTCCATTTCACGCAGAACACTCGCTGTGTCGTCAGTCCCACCGTCGTCGATCACCAGCACTTCGATCTGCGTCATGCTCTGTGCAAGCACGCTGCGAACAGTGCGAGCGATGCTGTGCGCACGCTGGTACGTCGGCACCACGACCGATACTGCGGGCACGTCTTCCATGATGCCATCTTGGCTCAACTCGCGCCTCCTTGTTGACGGGTCCCCGAAGCCTGTGGCCGAATATCAAAAGTCGAAGTCGATGCCCGAGACGAAATCACCGACACTTTCAGCGAATCCGGAGAGCCCCTCAGTGATTTCACCCAGACCCCCCACATCGAACAGTCCGGCGAAATCACCGTCCATCCCTCCGAACAGAGCGGCTGCGGCCAGGGTGTCCATGCCGGACAGATCGAACCACATCAGGTTGATGAACAGATCGTCAGCACCTGCCGAGTGAGCGCGGGTTGCCACTTCGCCGAAGACCTTGGACCAGTGGTCGGCGACGCCGAACACGATCGCATAGGGCAGGTAACGGGAGAAGATGCCGGCTGCCTCCTCGAACGAGAACTGGTCGGCCTCGGCCGTTGCCAAATACTTCTTGAAACCAAGGCTCTGGATCATCACGGCACTCCCCGAGGCAGTGCGGGGCACCCGGCCGCGGAGGGCACGAATGGCGATCACCGCAGCACCGACGGACATTCCGGCAGCGACCAACCCGAACAGCGTCGGTTGCGAGGCCAGCACCAAAAGGCTGAAACCGACACCGACGATGCCGGCGAGGGTCGGAAGGACGATGCCGCGACGACGAGGATCGCGGCGATACCAGCCGTTGCGCTGGACCTGTGCGTACATTGACTCGGTGAATCGGCGGGGCTCACCCGAGCGTGACCACGCCGACATGCTGGTCGTCGCACCGTGGCTGAACACTGACTGCAGCAGAGAGCGTTCCATGTCACTCAGGGTGTCGTTGGGTGGCGCTACTTCGCACAGTTCCAGCTGCCAGTCGGTGGGACGATTCTGCTGCTCGGCGAGTTCCGGCGCATCGCCGTCGTGCCCGATTGCCGTGATCGTCAGATGACCACGAACTGCCAGGTCGAGGATCGTGGCCATCACGTCACGCATCTCTGCTCGGCCGTCAATCACGGTGCCTATCAAGCCGGGGGAGAGGCCCTTGGGGGGTGAGAACGCCACCGCCACCTCGTCGGAGTACTCCTGGCCGCCGCGGACCCGACGGGACTCATCGGGCGCACCGGGAAGCGGCACCATACCCGGGGTCAGATTGGTGTAGATCTCATCTCGATGGAACTGCCTGGTCACCCGACCCAACAGCAGCGACATCAGGATCAGACCGGTGGAGATGACCAGGAAGCCAAGTTCAGCAGCACTCACACTCCCATTGTGCCGGGCCGGGGCAACTCGCTCGGCTGATGCATCTCTCTGCGGCGTTTGCGCGCCCTGGGCTGTGCGCGGTGCCGGACGGGAGACTAGGATCGCCACCTGTACGCCCGCGGACGTTGAAAGGCCAACTGTGTTCGATTCCGATGATCTCTCGCCCTCCGGTGTTCCCTACAAGTTCCAGGAGTTGGGGCTGACCTTCGATGATGTGCTGCTGCAGCCGGCGGAGAGCGACATCATCCCGTCGAACGCTGACACCAGTTCGCAGATCAGCAAGCGGGTGCGGGTGCGAATCCCGCTGCTCAGCTCCGCGATGGACACCGTCACCGAGGTCCGGATGGCGGTCGCGATGGCGCGTGAGGGGGGTCTGGGGATCCTGCACCGAAACATGTCGGTCGAGGCGCAGGCGCACATGGTCGATCAGGTGAAGCGCTCCGAGGCCGGAATGGTTGACGAGCCTGTCACCATCTCGCCGGAGGCCACCATCCGGGAGGCTGACGAACTCTGCGGGAACTACCGGATCAGTGGGGTTCCGGTCGTCGACAAGGATCTCAAGCTGCTCGGCATCGTCACCAATCGGGACATGCGCTTCGAGGACGATTCGTCACGGCTGGTGGGCGACGTGATGACACCGATGCCGCTGGTCACAGCCCCGGTGGGGATCAAGCCTGAGGACGCGCTCGGTCTGCTGGCTGCGCACAAAATCGAGAAACTGCCGCTGATCGACCGCGAAGGCCGGCTCAAGGGACTGATCACGCTCAAGGACTACGTCAAATCATCGCGTCACCCGCACGCCACCAAGGACGACCAGGGGAGACTCCGGGTTGGAGCTGCCATCGGCTTCTTCGGGGATTCCTGGGAACGCGCAATGGCCCTGGTTGAAGAAGGAGTGGATGTCGTGGTGGTGGACACCGCTCACGGCCATTCCCGCGGTGTGGTTGAGATGATCAAACGTTTGAAGGCCGAACCCAGCGCCCGGGACGTGGACATCATCGGCGGTAATGTCGCCACTTACGCAGGAGCCAAGGCTCTCGTCGACGTCGGCGTTGATGGCGTGAAGGTTGGGGTCGGGCCTGGTTCCATCTGCACCACCAGAGTCGTTGCGGGCGTCGGCGTCCCGCAGGTCACGGCGATTCACCAGGCAGCACGGGCATGTCGACCGGCTGGTGTGCCGGTCATCGGCGATGGCGGCCTGCAGTACTCAGGTGACATCGCGAAGGCACTCGTCGCGGGGGCCTCGTCGGTAATGCTGGGTTCACTGCTCGCTGGGTGCGAGGAAAGCCCCGGAGAGTTGGCGTTCATCAACGGCAAACAGTTCAAGACGTATCGCGGCATGGGCTCCCTGGCGGCGATGGCTGCCCGTGGCCGCAAGGCGTCCTACAGCAAGGACCGCTACTTCCAGGCGGACGTCACCAGTGACGACAAGCTGATCCCCGAAGGCATTGAGGGGCAGGTTCCCTTTCGCGGTCCGCTGGCCGCCGTCGCGTATCAACTGGTGGGCGGGTTGCGTCAGTCGATGTTTTACTCCGGCGCCGGCACTGTCGAAGAACTGTACGAGAAGGGTCGGTTCGTGCGGATCAGCTCGGCCGGGTTGCGGGAATCCCACCCACACGACATCCAGATGACGGTCGAGGCCCCCAACTACTCGGGCTGAGCGGCAGGACCAGCAGGGCACAACCCTCAGGCAGCGCGATAGGCTCAAGCGGTTGCATTCAACGACGACAGTTATCGAGGCGGTATGTACGACATCGGACGCAGTCACCGGGCCACTCGGGCCTATTCACTGGACGACATCACGATCGTGCCGTCCCGCCGGACCCGCGGGCCCGAGCAGGTGAACCTTTCCTGGCGGATCGACGCCGTCGATTTCGACTTTCCACTGCTCGCCGCACCGATGGATTCGGTGATGAGTCCCGCGACCGCGATCGAGGTCGGGCGGCTGGGGGGACTCGGCGTTCTCAATCTCGAGGGACTGTGGACAAGGTACGACGATCCGCAACCCATCTTTGACGAACTGAACGCCATTGGTGACCAACTCAGCGTCACCAAGCGGATGCAGGAGGTGTACGCCGAACCGATCAAGGCGGAACTGATCACCGCCCGGATGGCAGAGATCAGAGAAACCGGGGTTCCGGTGGCGGGTTCCCTGAGTCCGCAGAACACCCAGGAGTTCGCCTCGGTGGTGGAGCAGGCGATGGTGGATTTCTTCGTCATCCGTGGCACCACGGTGAGCGCCGAACACGTCTCGGACGAACTCGAGCCGCTCAACCTCAAACGCTTCATCTACGACCTCGAAGTACCAGTCATCGTCGGTGGCTGCTCCAACTATCAGACCGCTCTGCATCTGATGCGCTCCGGGGCCGCCGGTGTGCTGGTGGGTTTCGGTGGTGGCGCCGCCCACACGTCTGTGGGCGTCCTTGGCATCGAAGTGCCGATGGCTTCCGCCCTGGCGGACGTGGCGGAGGCGCGTCGTGACTACCTGGACGAGTCCGGTGGCCGCTACGTGCACGTGATCGCTGACGGCTCCATGGGCCGATCCGGCGACATCGCCAAGGCGATCGCCTGCGGCGCCGACGCGGCAATGGTCGGGTCGCCCCTCGCGCGTGCCGAGGAGTCTCCGGGCAAAGGCTGGCACTGGGGTGCGGAGGCATGGCACGCCACTCTGCCTCGGGGGGAGCGGGTGAAGTTCGACACCGTGGGCACCCTGAGGGAGGTGCTGCTCGGCCCTTCGCACATTCCGGATGGCACGATGAACCTGATGGGTGCGCTGCGACGCGCGATGGCGTCCACCGGCTATACCGATGCGAAGGAGTTCCAGCGCATCGAGCTGGTCATCCACTGACGGTAGGGTGCTGGGATGGAACAGGACGGAATCGGCGAACTGGAAGGAATGCGCTCCAGCATCGACAACATGGACGCTGCCCTGATCCACCTGCTCGCGGAGAGGTTCAAGATCACCCAACGAGTGGGCGTGCTGAAGGCCGAGAAGGGGCTACCGGCGGCGGACCCCGTGCGGGAGAGGCACCAGATCGAGCGACTCCGGAGCCTTGCGGTGGAATCGCACCTCGATCCGGAATTCGCCGAGAAGCTGCTCAACTTCATCGTCAGTGAAGTGGTGCGCCACCACGAAGCCATCCGTCAGGCCGAGTACTGAGCGATGGAGGTCAGCTCCGCGAGGCGTTCAGGCGATCACGTCACCCTTGTGCACCAGGCTGGGTACCCCGACCAACACGGCGCCGGGGTGGACATCATGGACCACCAACGCATTGGCGCCGATTTTGGCGTCGTCCCCGACGGTGATGTCGCCGATCACCTTCGCACCAGCACCGATCAGCACCCTGCTGCCGATGGTTGGGTGCCGCTTCTCGCGGCCACGTGAGCGCCCACCGAGGGTGACCTGGTGATACATCAAAACGTCGTCACCGACAATGGCCGTCTCACCGATCACCACACCCATGCCATGGTCGATGAAGAAGCGTCGACCGATGGTGGCTCCGGGATGGATCTCGATTCCGGTGAAGAAACGGGTCAGCTGACTGATCAGCCTGGCCGGCGGCATCAGCGCGGGTGAGGACGTCCACAGGTAGTGGCACAACCGATGACTCCAGATGGCATGGATTCCCGGATAGGCGACCGCCACCTCCAGACGCGAACGCGCCGCCGGGTCTTCGCGCATGGCGGCGTCCAGATCCTCACGGATCCGAAATGCAGCCGCGCTCAGACGCGTCCGCCTCATGACTGCAGCAGATCTGCGTACAGCACCGAGGACAAGTAGCGCTCACCGAAGCTCGGGAACACGGTCACAATGGTCTTGTCGGCATTCTCGGGGCGCTGCGCGATCTCCAACGCAGCCGACAGGGCGGCGCCCGACGAGATCCCCACCAGGATGCCTTCCTCGGTGGCAATCCGGCGGGCCATCTCGATGGACTGTTCGCTGGAGCGAGGCAGCACCTCATCGATGACCGAGCGATCAAGGATCTCAGGAATGAAGTTGGCGCCGATGCCCT
>JAGXHS010000038.1 GCA_024636075.1 Propionibacteriaceae bacterium | reverse complement strand
GGCTGGAAGCTGACCTTTGCGGTGGTGTCCAAGCTCTCCGGGGGGGTCCCGTCACCGTCGAGCTTGTTGGACAGTGCCATCGAGTAGCACGTGGCGTGCGCAGCGGCGATCAGTTCCTCCGGGTTCGTGGTGCCCTTCCCGGCCTCGGCGCGGGCGGCCCAGTTGACCTTCAGGGTGGCGACTCCGGACGTGGTCAGCTCAGTGCTGCCACTGCCCTCCATCAGGCTGCCTTCCCAATGCGTGCTTGCGGTGGTCGTCGTAGCCATCGTTCAACTCCTGTCTGCGCCGTCGAGGCGCGGTAGGGACGGATCTGTGTCGTCCCCCATCCTTGCAGTTGGCTCCAAGCATGGTGTCTGATCGCCGGAGACCCACCAGTTCGATTCGAGTGCTCCGGCTCGTCCGTCCCGTCTGGGAATGCCCGCTCCTGATCAGAATGTGCCGCCAGGATTGGCCGCCCTCCCCGTGCCTGAAGACACCCCCGAGTAAGCTTGTGCAGCAAACGAGGAGGTGCGCAATGCGCGATCTTGAGGCGAAGTTGGATGTGTGGCAACGCGCCGGGCTCATCTCACTGGAGCAGGCCGACTCCGTGCGGACCTTCGAAGAAACTGAGGCAGCCGAACACCCCGAGGCCCCCCATCCCGAAGCCCCCAAGCCCGAACCCATGGCATCGTCGACCACCAGCCTGATTTCCGAAGTGCTCGGCTATCTGGGCGCGGTGCTCGCCGTCTCGGCGATCGCCGTGATCCTGGGGCAGACCTGGAACGAGATGGGCACCGGCGCAAGGCTGGCCGTGGCGGCAACTGTCACCATGGTGTTCGCGGCTGCAGGGCTCGCGCTGCTGCGCGCCGCCAACCCGCCGTCTCAGCGTCTCAGCGGCGTCATGCTCGCTGCCGCAGTCGTCAGCGCCACATGGCTCGCGGAGGTGACCGCCACCCGCATCTTCGACGCCGACTACAACCAGAACTGGCTGGCGATGTCTCTCACGGCGACGGCATCCGCGGGGCTTGTGTACGGGCTCCGCAGACGAGGCCTCGCGCACATCGTATTGCTCGTCGCCACGCTGTCCCTGGTGGCCGCCCTCGTGGCCGAACCCGGCCTCGACGCCGAGCCCGGGTGGGTGAATCTCAGTCTCGCGGCCGTCGGCGCTGCCTGGTTGGTCCTCGGCAAGCGCGGCTGGCTGCCGCCCACCAATGTGGCGCAGGTGTCGGGCGGGCTGGTGCTGTTGTTCGGGATCTTCGCCGCGTTCGAGGAGGACCCCTCGGACGGCGAGTGGGTGTGGCTTCTCGTGCTGGGGGTGTTGATTGCGATGGGCCTACTCGCGCTCGCGACGCGTGGGAGCGGCAGTCTGGCACTCATCGTGCCCGGCGCCCTCGGCCTCCTGGTGCTGCTTCCGCGACTCATCGACGTGGTCTTTGGCGACTCTCTGGTGACCTGGTTCGCCGTGCTGGCGACAGGCGTCGGACTGGTGGGCTTGGCGGTGTGGCTGGTGCGCTCGCGGCGGCTCGGCAAGAACGACCAGGGATCCCCGACGGCTGGGGGCCAGTAGGTGTCCACAAGCGCCCGAACACTGTCCACAGAACCATCGCCACCACGTGACACCGGAGGGCTGAAGGCTTCCTAGTATTCAAGCTTTTCCGCTTGTCAAATGATGTTTGCGAGCCGCCACTTGCGTCGAAAAACTGTCAGAGGGCATCCGTAGCGTATGGGGTATGAGCAGCGATCAGGCAGCGGAAACCGGAGCGGTTCTCTCCTCGATCCTGGCTGGGCTCGACAGTCTGGAATCGGATCGCGCTCTCGCCTCACCCAGGCAGCGCCTGGAGTTCGTCGACGCGGCACTGACGGCCGCGGGTCGATTGACCGCGCTTGCGACCACTTTGCTCGGGGAGGCGGATGCGCAGGACGCCGCCTCCGTCGAGACGGCACTGGTCACCACCAGCTGGTTGGCGGAGCGGCACCGGCTCACCAGACGGGAGGCATCGGCGATGGTGCACGAAGCGCGGGCCCTGCAGACTTTGGACGAACTGCGGGAAGGATGCCTGCGCGGTGACGTGAACCCGCAACAGTGGCGCGCCATCACCAGTGTGTTGAAGAATCTACCGCCCGAGCTGGGCCCGCAAGAGAAATGTGCCGCCGAACGCACCATGGTCAGTTACGCCCAGCAGTTCGATTCCGCAGCGCTGGCCCGATTGTCCCGGCACCTGCTCGATGTGGTGGCTCCCGAGGTGGCAGAGGCCAGCGAGGCCGAACGCCTGGAGCGGGACGCCGCCGGCGCCGAGCGGAACCGCTTCCTGGCCTTCTCCCCCGACCACCACGGCTCGGTGTCGGTGCGGGGCAGTCTGCCGCTGCCTTCGGCTGAGTTGCTGATGGCGCAGATCGATGCCTGCGCGCATCTGGAGCATCGCCGTGCCCTCGACCGGCTCGATCCTCGTGCCGAGCAGATGACGCCAGCGATGCGGCGGGCTGATGCCCTGATCTGGATCGCTGAGAGCGCGGCACTGCATCGGGACGCTCCCGCACATGGCGGGGACCGACCCAGGGTGGTGGTCACCATGACGCAGGAGTGGTTGTCCGGGCAGCTGGAATCCCACGGCCTGCTGCCGAGCGGAGAATCGATCAGCCCCAGTGACCTGCGTCGGTTGGCGTGCGACGCCGATGTGCTGCCGGTCGTTCTGGGCGGCGCGTCAGAACCACTGGATGTGGGCCGGGCGCATCGTCTGGTGACCCCAGCGATCCGAGCCGCCCTGTCGGCGCGCGACCAAGGCTGCGCCTTCCCCGGATGCGACAAGCCCCCGGTCCAGTGTCACGCGCACCACATCCAGCCGTGGTTCGCCGGCGGCGCCACCAGCCTGGACAACCTGGTGCTGGTCTGTCCCCACCACCACAGGGTGGTCGAGCCCACGCGGGCTGAACCTCACCATCGGTGGCAGATACGTCTCAATTCTGACGCGATGCCCGAGGTGGTTCCGCCGAGGATCGTCGACAGGGACCAACGACCACGGCGCCACCAACGATTCCGGATCCCCGACCGGCGCGGCGCCCCTCGAGCGGAACCTGTCCTCGTTTCGATACTGTGAGAACCCATCGTTCAAGGAAGGGCACTTATGAACCCGGGTCCGAAGTTCGCTGATCATGACTGGTGGCGCAGTGCGGTCGTCTACCAGGTGTATCCGCGCAGCTTCGCCGATTCGAACAACGACGGCGTAGGCGACGTGGCAGGTATCACGGGCAAGCTCGACTACCTGAAGGGGTTGGGCGTGGATGCCATCTGGGTGTCCCCGTGGTATCCGTCGCCGCTGTGGGACGGCGGGTACGACGTGTCGGACTACCGTGACATCCACCCGGATTTTGGCACCCTGGACGACGCGGATGAGCTCTTCGAGCAAGCGCATGCGCGGGGGTTGCGGGTGCTGATCGACCTGGTCCCGAACCACTGCTCGATCGATCACCCCTGGTTCCAGGCAGCGTTGGCAGCAGGTCCGGGCAGTCCTGAACGCGAACTCTTCGTCTTCCGTGAAGGGCGCGGTGACGGCGGCGAATTGCCACCGACCAACTGGGGAGCATCCTTCGGTGGCGGCGCCTGGGAACGCGTCATCGAAGCCGACGGTACCCCTGGGCAGTGGTTCCTGCACATGTTCGCGCCCGAGCAGCCCGACTGGAACTGGGAGAATCCCCGTGTTCTGGAGGAGTTCGATGGGATCCTGCGTTTCTGGTTCGATCGTGACGCCGATGGCTTCCGGGTGGACGTCGCCGACTCGCTGATCATCGACCAGGACTTCCCCGACACACCGATCGATCCGCGCACCGGCAAGGGAACCTGGGAGAAGTATCCCGGCGCACCCTGCTGGGACCGTCCGGAACTGGCTGAGATCCAGCGTCGCTGGCGCAGGGTCGCCGACGAGTACACCAACAGCGCACAGGGACCCCGGATCTTCGTGTCGGAGGCATACCTGCCCTTCGAGCGAATGGTGGAGTATGTCCGCGCCGACCGGTTGCACACCAGCTTCAACTTCGAGTTCCTGCAATCTGAATGGTATGCCGAGAGCTTCCGCAATGTGATCGACAAATCCCTGGCGGCCCACCGGGGAGTCGGCGCTCCCGCAACCTGGGTGCTCGGCAACCACGACGTGATCCGGCCGGTCTCGCGCTACGGAAAGTCCTTGAGTGGGCGCAGTTTTCGCTCCGGTGTGGTGACCGATGAGGTGCATTGGCTGGACGACATGGCCGGCTTGCCGGTCGATGTGGCACTCGGTCGACGCCGTGCCCGGGCGGCCGCCTTGTTGATGATGGCGTTGCCCGGTGGCTGTTATGTCTATCAAGGCGAGGAACTCGGTCTGGAAGAGGTGGAGGACCTGCCCGAGGAGAGCCTGCAGGATCCGGTCTGGGTCCGTTCCAACCACATGATTCGTGGTCGTGACGGATGCCGGGTACCGATCCCCTGGTCCGGGAACTCGGCACCGTTCGGATTCGGGACAGATGCCGACCCGTGGCTGCCGCAGCCCAACCATTGGGGTGAACTGACCGCCGAGCGCCAGGACGACGATCCGGATTCGATGCTGAACCTCTACCGCGCAGCCTTGGCGGAGCGGCACCGCAACACCGCACTGGGCGATGGAGAGATGTCCTGGGAGGAGTCCGAGGACGGCATTCTGTCCTTCACCCGCGAACCGGGGTTCCGGTGTGTGGTGAACACCGGCGACACGGATCATGATCTTGGTGAAGCCACCGTGATCCTGACATCCTCACCGTTGGGAGGCAGCGTGCTGCCCCCGAACACCACCGTCTGGGTGCTGCCCCCGAACACCACCGTCTGGATGGTCAGCTGACCAGCTGGGCTGAAATGGCGGCCCGCACTTCTGGAGTCAGCGGGGTCGGTCGGCCGTTGGCGTCCGCTGCCACCAACACCGTCCGAGCGGTCGCCACGACCCGGTCCTCGGCCATCGGATCGACGATCTCACAGGCCAGCACCATCGACTTGTCACCGATCCGTACCGGTGCGGTCCAGGCGACATACGGCTCGAGGCGATGCTGCATCTGCAGCCTGTAGGACACATCCTGCCGGGCCACGAGCCACTGAGCCGCATCTGCGCCGCCCGCACCGTCGTGGTTCGGCTGGCGCTTCGTCGTGGGCGCGGCGCTGGTGGTCATCGCCACTCGAGCTTCCTGCACGTAGTCGTAGAAGCGGACGTTGTTGACGTGCCCGTAGAAATCGAGATCGCTCCAACGCACCGGGAAGCTGTAGCGGTGTCCGCGCCCGTTCAATGCCGGCGCCGTCAGTTCCCCTGGTTCGGGGCTGTCGCGTTGGCGTGCCATGAACCACCGTCGCTCGCCGTCGCTGAGCCGCCGCACCCGATCAGCCGTGAAGTCGTACGGACACAGAGTGGTGCGAGCCTGGGCGACCAGGTTGCCGTGATGGTGCAGGCGGTAGCTGACGCTGAATCTGGCTCCGCCCACCTCGGATATCCACACGTCGATGAGCACTGGCTCGGCCGAGAACTCGATCGGGCGCTGGTAGCTGATGCTGTGCGCCACCACCACAACGCCGCCGCCCAACAGGTGCGCGTTGTCGCCGGAGAGCAGGAAGTCGACCCGCGCCTCTTGCAGATAGTCGACATACAGACCGTTGTTGACGTGTTGTTGGGCGTCCATGTCACCCCAGCGCACCGGGCAGCTCACCTGGTGCACGGCCTCGCCAGAGTTCACCGAGAGTCGCTCTCCTCGGTGCCGTACAGCTCGTCAATCACATCGGAGTACTTCTGCGAGACGTGGGATCGGCGAATCTTCATGTTCGGCGTGGTGCCACCGTCCTCGACGGACAACTCGTGGTCCAGAATGGCGAACCTCTTGATCGTCTCCCACCGCTCGAGACGTCTGTTGGCCCGCTGCATGAACCGTTCGATCGACTCACGGACTGTCTCTTAT
>JAGXHS010000037.1 GCA_024636075.1 Propionibacteriaceae bacterium | reverse complement strand
GACCGCGCGACCGATGCGCACCATCCCGAGAAGCGACACCGGCCGATCGTGGCAGGCGTCGTTTCCGTGCGAGCCGCCGTCATCGTTGCCGGCACCTCACTGGCGATTAGTGTGCTGCTCCCTCTTCTTCTTGGGTACCCGTCTCTCGCCCTGGTGGTCACGGTCTACGTGGTGATGACGATGCTGTACAGCGCGGGTTTGAAGCGTGTGGCCATCGTGGAGTTGGCGATCGTCGCGGCTGGGTTTGTCCTTCGCGCGATCGCGGGAGCAGTCGCCGTCGATCTCCCGCTGTCGCAGTGGTTCCTGATCGTCGTGTCCGCTGGCGCGCTGCATCTGGTCGCCACGAAGCGATTCGCGGAGCTGCGGGATCAGGATGTTGAGGCACAGCGGCGGGTGCTCATCAGCTACTCGTCTGACAGTCTGGCGGAGATCCGGTTCGCGAGCATCGCCGTGGCGCTCACCGGCTACCTGCTGTGGATGTTCGACGAGTCTGGCGGTGCCGGCTCGGTGTGGTTCGAGCTTTCGGCCCTTCCTTTCGTGTTGGGCATGTTCCGCTACACCGCAGCCGTGCACGAAGGCGCAGGCGAGACCCCAGAAGAGATCCTGCTGCACGACCGACAGATGCTGCTGTTCGTGGCCGTCTGGGGAGTGCTGTTCCTCATCGGCGTCTACGGAGCAGGCCTGTGATGCGGCTCGGCGCGCAGCGGCGATTGTTGACTGGTTGGGGTCGTGGCACGGCCACAGGCGCTGACGTCGTGATTCCGGTGGACCGCGCCATGGTTGAGGCAGCTGCAAGCGAAGTCCCGGCCCGCGGCGTGCTGGCTCGAGGTCTGGGCCGCAGCTATGGCGACGCCGCCCAGAATGCTGGTGGACGGGTTCTTGACATGACGTCACTGCAGGGAGTCCACGAGTTCTCGCCAGACTCTGGCCTGTTGACGGCGTCGTCCGGCCTTGTGCTGCACGATCTGATGCAGCGTGTGGTCCCGCTGGGCTGGTTCCCACACGTGACGCCTGGCACGCGACAGGTCACCCTCGGCGGCGCCCTCGCGGCCGACATCCACGGAAAGAACCACCATCGCGATGGCTCCTGGGCCAACGGAGTTCGGTCCTTCGAACTCGTGACCCCAGATGGGGATGGGCAGCCAGTCACGCAGCAGGTGACGCGGGAAGACAGCCCCGAGGTGTTCCGTGCAACGCTAGGCGGGATGGGACTCACCGGCATCGTCACGCAGCAGACCCTGCAACTGCAGCAGATCCCCTCATCGCGGCTGGTGGTGGACACCGAACGCGCCCGAGATCTGGACGACCTCCTTGCCCGCATGACCGATCACGACGACGACTACCGATTCTCCGTCGCGTGGATCGACTGTCTCGCAAGAGGCGCACAGCTCGGCCGGTCCGTTCTGACCCGCGGCGACTGGGCTCAACCAGACGATCTACCTGTGGACCAGATCAACTCCCCGCACGGCTTCAACTCAGCCCCGCTCCTCACTGCGCCTCCGTGGGCTCCATCTGGCCTCCTCAACCCACTCACCGTCTCGGCGTTCAACGAACTCTGGTTTCGACTAGCGCCGACGCACCGCACCGGAGAGATCCAAAGCATCGGGGCGTTCTTCCACCCCCTCGACAGCATCCGCGACTGGAACCGGATCTACGGCCGCGCTGGCTTCCTGCAGTACCAGTTCGTCGTGCCCTTCGGAGCCGAGGACGTCCTCCGCACCATCGTCGAAATCCTCGCCGGCCTCCGCATCGCGTCCTTCCTCGCCGTGCTCAAACGGTTCGGGCCCGGCAACGACGCCCTCCTGTCCTTCCCAATGCCCGGATGGACCCTCGCCCTCGACATCCCACTCGGCGACGACCGACTTGAAGCCACGCTCCGACATTTCGACCATCTAGTGGCCGAAGCAGGTGGCCGGATCTACCTCGCCAAGGACTCCTGCCTCACCCCCGGACTCCTGCCTGTCATGTATCCCAAGCTTGACAGATGGAGATCCATCCAAACCGACCTCGATCCGCACGGCGTCCTGACCTCTGACTTGAATCGACGACTCGACCTAACTGGGCGCGGAGCAGCCCGCTAGCGGCGGCCAGCGAGCACGCTCACTTGAGCCTGGCTTCGTACAACACAGCCGCGTCAAAGGCGTCCACTAAGACTAGTTCGAAGTGATCGTTGAGTTCCTGCGGTGTGTAGAGATATGGACGTTCCACCGCCTCGATCCAAAGAAGTCGCACCGTCCCGTCCCTGCCGAGTCGATCGGTCATCTCCTCCAGACCCGCGGCTGCCACAGCCGAGTTGTATCTCGTCCTTGCAGGCCAGCCGTCCACTCGGGTGCCGAATGCGGCGAAGTAGGCATCCGGACCGTTTGTCATGTCAGGAGATGCAGACACGTCTCGGATGCTCAGGGCCTGTGCGCGAACACCAGTGGGCGTCTGCGCCAGCGCCGCGACCTGACCAGCCGTCGTCGGCGCTTGAACGGCCAACAACAGAACCATCACGCCAGCAGTCCATTTGCGAATTCGGCTTGCGTCGAATGAAGAAACCAGCAACACAACCAACACTGGAAATAGCGGGACGAGCGTCCTGCTGTTCAAGCCGTCGAATGCCGTGGTCATAGCGCTGAAGAGCATCCACCCGAAGTAGGCAAGGCCGTATCCACCGACGATCCACTCAACCGTTGAAGGTTTCGTACGCGTCCAGAGGATCCACACCAGAGCGAATGCCACTGCTAGCAGCACCGCTGCCTGCAACACGATTGGCGTGCCGCTGGGTGTGAGCCACCCACCGAACGTCGCCCCAGCTTGGATCACCGGCCGGAGGAGCCCCCACTCCGGGGGGACTCGCTCGCCGACCGCTGTTCCGGTGAGTACAAGGTTTCGGGCGATCCACGCGAATGGGCCGACGGAGGCTGTCACAGCGAAGATCACAGTATCGCGAGTGCGCCGCTGAGCCCCGATCGCGACTAGCGCTACACCCATGTTGACCACACCGACGTAGCGGAAGAAGAAGGCCAGGGCAGCCAGCACACCGACGATGAGCGCCGCGCGAGTCCCCGGGTCTTCGTGATAACGCAGGAGTGCGATCAACATCAGCATTGTCGTAGCGACGAAGACGGACTCCGTCCACACGAAGGTTCCCACGAAGATGATGGGCGAGGAGGCCCCTACGACGAGGGCGGCGAGCAACGCGATGTCTTTTCGCCCGGTGGCCCTGAACGTCAGATAGCCAGAACATCCAACGATGATCGCGGTCGCGGCGGCGTTCACGACTACGGCGAGCCCTCCTGCTGAGATCCCCAGGAAGTGGGCTACCGACAGCACACTTGGAAGACCTGGTGGCCACAGGACGAAGTCACCACCTGTGACCGTCAGGAGTTCGCCCTGTGTGGCCAGACTCTCTGCTGCCGACAGGTAGTTCGTCGAATCGGGCGACAGAGCCGGGCCATGTGGCAGCGTTGCCACCGCGATCAAGGTAACCGGTAGGAGAAGCACGGCGGCCAGGAGAGACCTCTCGCGGGTCTCGAGCTCCAACCAAATGTGTTTCGACATACCCGGGCAGGCTATCGGGCAGCGTGGCCCTGCAGCCGCCCACGCGGCCGACTAGCTGCGGCCGCTCGAGCTCCCACAGGGTGTTTGGCGCCAGTGGCACTGCTACGGATCAGGCGGACAACAACGACGCCTACTACTGGGTCTTCCCCCGCTACGTGCATGTGTGCATAGATAGGCGGGGGAAGCCCACCGGGTCCATGGAGACGGTGATCGTCCTGGACAGCACCGCGGGTTCGTCTCCGAGTCCGGCCGTCGACGGACACACCCGGGCTGCCAGCCAAGGGCCGCGGGACATCGGGAACGGATGCGGACGCGAGGAACCCGGGAGGAGCGCGGCTTCTCGCATATGCGGCCGCCGGCGCCGCCCCGGAGGCTGCAGGTGGGGCGCCGCTGGGAGAGCCGGACCGACCGGTGACGGCCACCCGACTCAGCGTCCCGCCAGGTCGGGGTCTTCGCGAAGAGATCCCGAGTGTGATCGCGAAAGGATCGTGTGGCTGGCGCGATCTCTGCTGCGTTGGCCCACGGCGCCCCAGTAGGGTCTACGACCTGTCGTCATGACCGGACCACGACGTGGAGTCACGATGAGGGATGCACTCGGAAACATGCGTCGAGTGCTTGTTCTCGGTGGCGACTCGGACATTGGCAACGCCATCGCCGCCGAGGCGGTGCGGCAGCGAGGCGTTGACCACGTGATCCTGGCCGCACGAGATCCGGAGCGACTAACCGACCGCGTCGACCAGCTGACGTCCCTAGGTGCACAGGTCGACACGGTGGCCTTCGATCTGACCGACTACGACGCGCACGGGCTTCTGTTCGAGCGACTGGCCTCCCAGTACGGCGACTTGGACCTGGTCGTCTTGGCAGCAGCAATCCTCGGCGATCAGCACCGAGCCGAGCATGACCCCGCACATCTCCGTGAAATGCTCGAGGTCGACTTCGTCGCCGCGGCCGGTGTCGGCATGGCTGCCGCAAGGGCACTGGAAGCGCAGGGCACTGGCACGTTGCTGGTGTTGTCGACGATTGCGGCGCTGCAGGCACGGCGGACCAACTTCGTGTATGGCGCCGCCAAAGCCGGGCTTGATGCGTTCGCGCAGGGCCTTTCGGACATGGTCGACGGATCAGGCGCACGCGTCCTCGTCGTGCGACCGGGGTTCGTCCACTCCAAGATGACGACTGGGTTGGACGAGGCACCGTTCGCGCAGACGCCCAATGAGGTGGCAGCAGCAGCTATCGCAGCCCTCGGCCGATCTCGGACAGTCGTGCACACTTCCGGACCGGTCGCAGCAGTCGGCAAGGTGCTGCAGGCACTGCCCCGACCGGCAGTCCGGAAGCTGCCGCGATGACGTCCAGGGCCGACCTGCCGACCCCGTCGATTGTCGGGGCTGGCGTGGGACTCGTCCGGAGCATGCGCCCTCGACAGTGGGTGAAGAACCTGCTCGTTTTCGCGGCACCGGCGGCTGCCGGTGCACTGTTCGGTCTTGATGTCCTTCGCGGTGCGGGCGTCGCCCTTCTGGCCTTCACACTGGCGTCGGCTGGGGCCTATCTGTTCAACGACGTCCAGGACCGCGCGACCGATGCGCACCATCCCGAGAAGCGACACCGGCCGATCGTGGCAGGCGTCGTTTCCGTGCGAGCCGCCGTCATCGTTGCCGGCACCTCACTGGCGATTAGTGTGCTGCTCCCTCTTCTTCTTGGGTACCCG
>JAGXHS010000036.1 GCA_024636075.1 Propionibacteriaceae bacterium | reverse complement strand
GTGTTCACCACCGGAGCCACCACCAGGTTGTAGATGGCGAAGTAGCGGCTCACCTCCGGTAGCGGGCTGTCGGGCGTCAGCGGCTCCAGATCGGTGTCCATCAGGCCCGACACCATCACCGACGGTGGTTCCCGCAGCAACCGTTGGATGTGCAGAGCGCCCAGGTAACGTCCGGTGGGGGTGTCCAGCGGGGGGCGACAGACGAAGGCCAGGGACGCCAACGCAGGAGACACCTCCTCCATCCGCACCCGCGCCAGGGCGTCGGCGACGTTTGCATCGGGGCCCAGCAGCACCGGCTCCGGAGTCATCATCGCGCCTGCGGTGAAGTCGTCGTAACTCAACAGGTTGCGGACGTCGCGGGCCTCGTCGGGTTCCATGTGGCCCAGCAGCACCTCGGCCAGTTCTTCTGGGAGTTCCTTGATCAGGTCGGCCGCGTCATCGGGATCCATTTCTTCAAGGACGTCGGCCGCACGTTCGGTCTCCAACTGGGAGATCAGTTGCACCTGCTCGTCCTCCGGCAGTTCCTCGAGGGCGTTGGCGAGCTGTTCATCGTCCAAGGCGTCGATCACCTCGGCGCGGCGTACCTCCGGCAGGTCGTGCAGCTCCCGCGCCACGTCGGCGGGTTTCATGTCGGCGAGACTTGCGAGGAAGTGGTCGGTGGACTGTTCGGAGGTGACGATCAGGTTGGGGATCTCGTGCCAGTCGAGGATGCTCACCTGACCGCGATTGCCGAGCTTGAATCTTCCGGCCGGCGCCTCCCTGATGGCGACCTCGCTGATCTCCCACTCACGCAGCCGGGAGCTTTTCATCGCCAGATCGAAGATGATCGCCTGCCGTCCGCCACTGCGCGGCACGATGCGATCGAACAAATCGTCGATCACCAAGGTCTCGGAATCGCGGCGCACGAATCGGTTGGCGTTGACCTGGGCGTTGATCGCCAGTTGCTGTGCGTCGATGGAGTGCACCCGCGCCATCGGCAGGAAGACCCGCCGACGGGCGAACAGCTCAACCACCAGCCCCTTGACGCGCGGAGGGCGGTTGGCGGTGCGCAGCTGGATCACCACATCGCGCACCTTGCCCACTTGATCGCCGGTCTTGGTGATCACGGGAAGGCCACGGATGCGGGAGATGAAGATTGAACTCGATGTGGCACGCACAGGGCAACGCTACCGCGAACAGGATTTAAGGTGGTTGGGTGACGAACAGCTACCGTGCCCGCCGAACCGTTCTCGCCGTACCCGGATCCAGTGACCGTTTCATCGCCAAATCCCGTGGTCTTGATGTGGATGCGCTGTTCCTCGACCTGGAGGACGCCGTCGCACCGGCGGTGAAGCAGGAATCCCGTGATCGCATCGTGGAGGCCCTGAACAGCGGCAGCTGGCGTGCCGGTGTGGTCACGGTGCGGGTCAACGACTGGACCACCCCGTGGACGACGCAGGACATCTGGCAGGTGGTCACCCGGGCTGGCGCCAAGATTGATGCCCTGGTGTTGCCGAAGGCAGCGTCCGCAGCGGATGTCACCGCGCTGGACATGGTGCTCAGCCAGGCCGAGCAGGCTGCCGAACTGCCGCTGGGCTCGATCGGGATCGAGGTCCAGATCGAGGACGCCCCAGGTTTGACCCACGTGAACGAGATCGCCGCCGCCAGTCCACGGCTGCGCTCGCTGGTCTTCGGTCCCGGTGACTTCATGGCATCGATGGGAATGGGGAGCCTGAACGTCGGCGCCCAACTGGAGACCTATCCCGGTGACCTGTTCCACCACGTGCTGAGCACCATCCTGGTCGCCGCCCGTGCCCATGGGCTGCAGGCCATCGACGGCCCCTACGTGGCAATCCGGGACGTGGAGGGTTTCACCGCGTCGGCGCAGCGTGCCGCCGCCCTGGGCTATGACGGCAAATGGGTGCTGCATCCCGCCCAGGTCGAGGTGGGGAACAAGGTGTTCACACCACCGGCGGACCAGCTGGAACGAGCGCGTCGAATAGTTTCCGAGTACGCCCACGCCAGCGATGTCGCCGGCGGTGCCGTGGGCGCGATCGTGGTGGACGACGAGATGGTCGACGAGGCAGGGGTGCGGCTGGCCCGCACCATCGTGGCCAAGGGGGAAGCGGCCGGACTGTCCGGCTAGGCTTGAGTTGTCGCCCTTTGTGGGCAGACGCCATCGTCACCGAGGAGTGTCCATGTCGTTCCAGTCAGCAGCCGCCAGGCGTGGCCAGGTGAGTCCCAGCGCCCTGATCCCGCTGAAGTATCCTCAGTCCGTTGCCATCTACAACAGCTATGCCGATGCGCAGTCCGCGGTGGACTACCTGGCCGACGAAGGTTTTCCGGTGGAGAACTTGGTCATCGTCGGCACTGATCTGAAGAGTGTCGAGCGCGTGTTGGGTCGACGCACCTGGGGAACCGTGATCGGTGGGGGTGCCGTCTCAGGGATCGGCACCGGATTGTTCATCGGTGTCATCATGCTGCTGCTCTTCCAAGGCCAGTCGATCGTGTCGATCATGCTCACCGCCCTGCTCATCGGTATGGCGATGGGCGTGTTGGCAGCTGCCATGGCACACGCTGCCACCCGCGGACACCGCGACTTCAACTCGGTGCAGGCGACCGTCGCCACCCGGTACGAGGTGCTGGGTGAGCACAAAGTGATCGAGCAGTCCCGCAGCCTCCTGGCCCGTCGCGAAAGTCGCGGCGGGACTCAGTGGGGGCCCGCCCAGTACATCGATCAGCAACACCGGCCACAGCAGGGATCCGGCGAACCCCCCGTGGGCGGCTGATGTCGCCGGCACCATCAGGTGGCGCCGAGTGGTGGGACGAGCGGTATTCGCATCCCAACCTGCTCTACGGTTTTCGCCCCAACAACTTTCTGGTCGAAGCGGAAGTGATGCTGCCGCGCGCTGCCCGGGTACTGGTGCTGTGCGACGGCGAGGGCCGAAACGGTGTCTGGCTGGCCGGCCAGGGTCACCACGTGGTGAGTGTTGACTTCTCGGCAGTGGCGGTGCAGAAAGCTCGGGCGCTCGCAGACCAGCGTGGGGTCAACGTCGAGACGCACTGCGCCGAACTGGGCGAATGGATCGGCACTCCCGCAGCGGAAGGCCCCTGGGACGGGGTGGTGTCGATCTTCTGCCATCTGGCTCCCGAGCTTCGACGCCAGGTGGGCGAGGCATTGACGCCCCGGATGAAGGATCGATCCACTTTGATCATCGAGTCCTACACCCCAGCCCAACTGAGTCTGGGGACCGGCGGACCCAGGAACGAGGCGTTGCTCCTGACCCGCCAGCGGGTGATCGACGAATGGCCGGGCATGGCGTTGGACATCCGCATCGCCGAACGGCGGGTCTTCGAAGGAATGGCCCACCAAGGTCTGTCTGCGGTCATCCAGGTGCTCGGCCAGCCCCGACGCTGATCCTCAGAGCCACTTGATGTGGCGGAACAACCACCAGGTGAGCGCCATCAGTATCGCCATCACACCGATCAGCCCCACGTAGCCGTACTTCCACGCCAGCTCCGGCATGTAGCTGAAGTTCATGCCGTAGATACCACTCAGCAGCGTCGGGACGGCCAGGATCGCCACCGCCGCTGACATCTTGCGCAAGTCGTCGTTGTCGGCCACAGAGACCCTCGCCAGAGCTGCCTGCAGCAGCGTGGAGAGCACCTCTTCGAAGGAACTGATCGACTCGCGGGCCTCGGTGTGGTGATCGGCCAACTCCCGGAAATAGGCGCGAGCACTCTCCGGCAGCATCGGGTAGTTGCGGGTGGCGAGCGCCTGCAGCGGTGCGCCGAGCGGAGCGACCGCTCGTTTGAACTCGATCAGTTCCCTCTTCAGCAGGTAGACCCGGTCGACCTCACGTGCCCCGTCGGGAGAGAACACCAGCTCATCCACCTCGTCGACGTCCTCCTCGAACTCGGCCACCACCGCCTGGTAGTCGTCGACGATTCGATCCAGCAGCGCATAGAGCACGACGTGGCTGCCCTCCGCCATCCTTTGCGGATCAGCTTCCAGGGAATCCCGCACGGTGTTCAGCGGAGTGGTCTCGCCGCGGCGAACCGTGAGCACGAAGTGTTCACCGAGGAAGACCATGATCTGACCGGTCGAGACGATCTCGGCAGCTTCGGTGATCGAGGCGTGCTCCACGAAAGCCACCGTGGAGATGACCATGAACAACGTGGCGCCGAACTGCTCCAGTTTCGATCGGGAGTGGCCCTCGACGGCGTCCTCGATGGCGAGTGGGTGCAGGTCGAACTGCTGCGCGAACCCGGTCATGTCCTCGTCGGTGGGGTCTTTCAGCCCCAGCCAGACGAAGCCCTGTCGCTGCTTCGCCTGTTCGGTGGCGTGCTGCAGGTCGTCGCACTCCTGGCGTTGCCCGTTGACGTACCAGCGCCACGCCTGCAGCGAGTCAGGTGTGGTGGCCCATTGCCGCGGTGCCGCCCCGCGGGTGGTCCGGGGCTTGATTGGCTTCACCATCCTCAGCGTGCACCGTCCTGCCAGATGCCCTGCATCCAGCGCTCGACATCGTGGCTGGTCCGCGGCAGCATGGCGGAGAGGTTCTCGTTGCCCTCGTCGCAGATCAGGATGTCGTCCTCGATCCGCACACCGATACCTCGCAGTTCTTCGGGGGCCAGCAGATCGGTGGCCTTGATGTAGATGCCCGGCTCGACGGTGATCACCATCCCCGGCTGCAGGGTTCCATCCCGGTAGTCCCGGGTGCGAGCCTGGGCGCAATCGTGGACATCGATGCCCAGGTGGTGCGAGGTGCCGTGCACCATCCACCGGCGATGCTGACCTCCCCCAGCACTGAGCGACTCCTCGGGCGAGACGGGCAGCAGTCCCCATTCGGACAGATGGCGAGCCACCACCGCGATGGCTGCTGCGTGCAGGTCGGCGAACCTCGCACCCGGCTGTGCGGCGGCGATACCGGCTTCCTGAGCCTCCAGCACGGCGTCGTAGACCTTGCGCTGGGCTTCGGTGAACGTGCCGTTGATCGGCATGGTGCGGGTCACATCGGCGGTGTAGAGAGTGTCCAGTTCCACGCCGGCATCCATCAACAACAGATCGCCCTCGACGAGGTCACCGTCGTTGCCGATCCAGTGCAGCGTGTTGGCGTGGTCCCCGGAAGCTGCGATGGTGTCGTAACCGACGGCATTGCCGGCGTGCCGGGCGTGTAGTGCGAAGACGCCCTCCACCCAGCGTTCCCCGCGGCCCTTGACGATCGCATCCGGGATGGCGGCGACGACCGCCCCGAATCCGGCGGCGGTGGCCTCGCACGCGGCGCGCATTTGTTCCGCCTCGAAGTCGTCCTTCACCAGACGCATTCCGGACAGCGCGGTCTGTAGTTCGGCGTCAGCGTCCGAGGCGTCAGTTTGGCGCAACTCGTCAACCTGTGCCGTGAGATCCACGTCGGCCTCGCGCAGCACCCGGATCGCGGTGACATCGGCGTCCTTGGCGAGGGCATGGTCCAGTTCGCTGATCGCGGCGCAATCGATGCCAGTCAACGCGCTCATCTCATCGAGGGATTCGCGCTGTCCCACCCACATCTCCCCGTAGCGGGGGTCGGCGTAGAACTCCCTGTCGGTCCTTGGTGCCCGCGGCTTGAAGTACAACGTTGAGCTGTGCCCGGCGTCGCTGGGCTCCAGCACGAGGACGGCGTCCGGTTCCCGATCGGATCCCAGGCCCGTCAGGTGCGCGAATGCTGAATGCGGCCGGAACCGGTAGTCGGTGTCGTTGGAACGCACTCTGAGGCCGCCGGCGGGGATCACCAGCCGTTCCCCCGGGAATCGGGACGACAGGTCGTCACGCCGCGGCCCGGCCACCGCCGACGCCGGGAGCTGATCGGGAAGGGTGTCGTCGTGCGGTGCCCAGCCAGTGGGAACGAAATCACGGAATGCCTTCGAGAACGGTCTCGCTCGGTTGGGCAGTGCTGACTGTTTCTCTGATGTCATGGGTCCTCCGTGCGACGGGTGTGCCGCGGACCATCATAGGATGCCGGAAGGACCCACGAGGTTTCCGCCGCGGGCCGTCGAACTATGCAGCTGGGTAGGCTGCGAGGATGAGACCTGGTGGCCCCACGGCCGCCCGAAAGGACAACTCCATGCGTGCAGATCCCACGGACCAGCGACGATTGCTCGACCTTGCCAGCCTGGACACCCAGCTCGCCCAGCTGGAACACCGGAAGCGCACGTTGCCCGAGCACCAGCAGATCGCTGATCTGATGAGGACGCACGGGACACTGGGTGAGGACCTGGTGGCTGCCTCGACCCGGGCGGGCGATGTCGAGAAGGAAATGGATCGCCTGGAGTCAGATCTGGTGCCGGCCCGCGAGCGGCTGGTTCGCAACAGGAAGCGCGTCGAGGACGGCTCGGTCGGCGACCCGAAGGCGCTCTCGGGTCTGGTCGAGGAGATCGACCACCTCTCTCGCCGGATCAGCACCTTGGAGGACGCCGAGCTTGAACTGATGCAGCAGGTGGAGGATGCCTCCACCGAACGGGATCAGATCGCTGAGCGTCGCACAGAGGTCGAACAAGAGGTTCGGGCACTGATGAGGACCCGCGACGAACAGGGCAAGCAACTGGGGACTGAGTTCGTCGAACGGCGTGCCGAGCGGGACGCGTGCGCTCGCCTGCTGCCGGACGAGCTGCTGGCCTTGTACACCAAGATCGCCGGCCGCACCGGCGGCACCGGCGCCGCCGAGTTGCGGGCAAAGCGCTGTCTGGGCTGCCAGTTGGAAGCCACCCTGGCCGATCTGCGCCGCTACGCCGAGGCAGACCCGGATGATGTGATTCGCTGTGAGGAGTGCGATCGCATTCTGGTGCGCACCGAACAGTCTGGGCTGCGAACTGACCAATAAGAGGAAATTCATGCCAGCACGCCAGATCAGGATCCCCCAGGACATCCCGGCAGGGCTGGTGGGCGGGCTTCGCCGGCTCCGCGCCGAACTGGATGTCCCGGTAGAGTTCCCGGACGAGGTGCTGCGCGCCGCAGAGCATGCCGTCGACGAGGGGCCGCCTGTTGACCGGGTACAGCAGGACCTGACGCAGGTGGATTTCGTCACCATCGATCCGCCCGGTTCGATGGATCTGGACCAGGCACTGTTCATCGAGCGGGTGGGACAGGGCTACCGGGTGTGGTACGCCATCGCGGACGTGGCGGCCTGGGTGCGGCCCGGAGCGCCGATCGACGACGAGGCGCACCGTCGTGGCCAAACCTTCTACGCGCCCAACCAGCGCATCCCATTGCATCCGCCGGCATTGAGCGAGCGGGCGGCCAGCCTCTTGGCCGATGGTGCCGCTCGTCCTGCCTTGGTGTGGCAGATTGCACTGGACGCTGACGGACATCAGCAATCAGCGACGGTGGCGCCGGCGCTGGTGCGCAACCGGCAGAAGCTCACCTACGCCGAGGTGCAGGCTGACCTTGACGCAGGAACGGCCAGCGAGTCGCTGCAGCTGTTGCGTGAGGTCGGGCTGAAACGCGAGACGATCGAGGCCGAGCGTGGCGGCGTCTCACTGTCGATCCCTGAACAGGAAGTGCACACCGACGGTGCGGACTGGACGCTCAAGTTCCGTTCCCCGTTGCTGGTGGAAGGCTGGAATGCGCAGATCTCGTTGTTGACCGGTATGGCCGCCGCCGCGATGATGCTCGACGCCGAGGTGGGGATCCTGCGTACCCTTCCCGCAGCTGAGCAGTACTCCACGGACCGGTTGCGGCACGTCGCCAAAGGACTGAAGATCGCCTGGCCCGGGTCGGTCAGCTATCCCGACTTCATTCGCAACCTTGAGTCCACCGAGCCGAGCCACCAGGCGATGAAGAACGCCGCCACCCTGCTCTTCCGTGGCGCGGGCTACACCGTGATCACACCCGGCAAGGACAACTCGGATCTGGTGCATGGCGCCATCGCCGCGAATTATGCGCACGCCACCGCCCCGCTACGACGCTTGGTGGACCGCTATGTCGGTGAGGTGTGTGTCAACCTGTGCGCCGGAACCCCGGTGCCCACGTGGGTGATGGACGCCTTGCCTGACCTGCCGGACGAGATGACCAAATCAGACCGCCGCGCCAACAAGTTCGAGCGCGGTGTCGTCGATCTGGTCGAGGCGCTGGTGCTGTCCGGCCGGGTGGGGGAGATATTCACCGGAACCGTCGTCGACCTGGACGAACGCGACGGCGACGGGGTGCTGTTGTTGACCGAACCGGCCGTCGAGGGGCCGATTCGCGGCAAAGGGCTCGAATTGGGCACTGACGTCGAGGCGAAACTCACCCGCGTGGATATGAAACGCGGCCGGGTGCGCTTCGCCTTGGTGTGAACGAGCCGGCCTGTAAGCCGGATTTTGTGCACCGCCGAAGCGGTGTGGTGATCATCCATCTGCGATTGGCGTTGCCGCCAACCTTCTGCCTGCGGGCAGTGCAACCTACCCGGTGACTCGGGCGGACAGCCCTCAAACGTCAGCCTTCTTGGTCTTGCTCCCGGTGGGGTTTACCGAGCCACTCCGGTCACCCGGAATGCTGGTGGTCTCTTGCACCACCATTTCACCCTTACCTGCCATCCGGCAGGCGGTATCTTTTCTGTGGCACTGGCCCGCGGGTCACCCCGGGTGGGTGTTACCCACCACCGTGTCCTGTGGAGTCCGGACTTTCCTCGACAACACGCCTTTCGCGGCTGCCGCGATCACCCGGCCGACTCGTTCGTCCACAAGTCTAGCGTCAGTGCTTGAAAGGTCCCCAACCTTCGTCTTCGTCGTCGTCGTCTTCGTCGTCTTCGTCGTCATCGTTCCAGCGGGGATCGTTCTCCCACTCCTCGTTGCGCTGCTGAGCCTTCTCCAATGCATGGGAGGCCTCGTCCTTCGTGGGATAGGGGCCGAGCCGTTCCTCGCTGCGGCATCCCTCGTACGGCTCCACCCTGTGATGGGTCAGGCAATAGTAGTAGTCCGTCATTGACGTTCGAGCCTCCTTGATCCTACTCACGAGTGCTCCGGGGTGCTGGGTACACTGCCAAAGGTGAGCTCAGTCAAGGCCTATCCCACCAGTGCCCGGCGCAGCGTTCCCGCATCCATCAGCCGACCGGAATACGTCGGCAAACCGGCACCTCAACCGTACCGGGGATCGCACGTGCAAACCCCGGAGACGATCGAGAAGATGCGCATCTCCGGGCGGATCGCCTCCCGGGCGATGCATGAGGCCGCCAAGGCCATCGCGCCCGGCGTCACCACCGATCAGCTGGATGCGGTGGCACACGAATACATGTGCGACCACGGCGCGTACCCCTCAACGCTGGGTTACCGGGGGTACCCCAAGAGCATCTGCACGTCGGTCAACGAGGTGGTCTGTCATGGCATCCCCGACGCCCGGCCGCTGGAGGACGGCGACCTGGTCAAGATCGACATCACTGCCTACAAGAACGGCGTGCACGGCGACAACTGCGGCACTTTCTACTGTGGCAATGTGTCCGAGGAGGCGAAACTGCTGACGGATCGCACTCGGGAGGCGCTGAAGCGGGCCATCAAGGCGGTGCGCCCCGGTCGGCCGATCTCGGTGATCGGAAGGGTGATCGAGTCTTACGCCCAGCGATTCGGCTACGGCGTGGTCCGGGACTACACCGGCCACGGGGTGCACAGCACCTTTCACTCGGGGCTGGTGATCCTGCACTACGACGAGCCCCGACTGGACACGCCGATGGAGGTGGGCATGACCTTCACGATCGAACCCATGCTCACCTTGGGGGACTACCACAGCGACGTCTGGGACGACGGCTGGACCGTCGTCACGAAGGACAAGTCATGGGTTGCGCAATTCGAGCACTCGCTGGCAGTCACGCCGAACGGAGCCGACGTCCTCACGCTGCCCTGAACGAGCGGAGATGACGCAACTGACCCGCAGCCTCAACCAACTCTGAGGGAGTCGATCGAGTTCTGCACCAGCTGCTGACGACCGGTGTCGTCGATGGTGTACGAGGAGACGAACACGCCCAAGGCCTTCGGATCGCCCGTGTCCACCACGATGACGTCGACCACATCTCCCCTGACCTGAGGCAGGTTGGGCAGGTCGACGTAGATCTCGGAGCTGAGGTGCCACCCCGTCCTGCCGTCGATCGTGACCGTGGTCGACTTGATATCCCGGCGTCCGGTGAAGCCGCTGTAGTACGACGACGTGGCGAAACAGCTCATCATCATCTGGGCCGAGGGTTGCACAGCGCTGAAACCGACATCAACCCGCAACGCACCGACACCGACCAAGCTGAACCAGCCGGGGTACACCACGTCGGTTTGGGCCTGCAC
>JAGXHS010000035.1 GCA_024636075.1 Propionibacteriaceae bacterium | reverse complement strand
GCTGTTCATCGACAACATCTTCCGCTTCACCCAGGCCGGTTCCGAGGTCTCCACGCTGCTGGGACGAATGCCGTCAGCTGTGGGCTACCAGCCGAACCTGGCCGACGAGATGGGCGCCCTGCAGGAGCGCATCACCTCAGCCCGCGGCAACTCGATCACTTCGATGCAGGCCATTTACGTGCCGGCTGACGACTACACCGATCCCGCACCTGCCACCACCTTCGCCCACCTGGATGCGACCACTGAGCTCAGCCGTGACATCGCCTCACGGGGTCTCTACCCGGCCGTTGATCCGCTGACCTCCACCAGCCGCATCCTCGACCCGCTGTATGTCGGCCAGGAGCACTACGAGACGGCCGTCCGGGTGAAGCAGATTCTGCAGCGAAACAAGGAACTGCAGGACATCATTGCCATCCTCGGTGTCGATGAACTGTCCGAAGAGGACAAGATCGTGGTGAACCGGGCACGGCGCATCCAGCAGTTCCTCAGCCAGAACACCTACATGGCCACGAAGTTCACTGGCATCGAGGGCTCCACCGTGGAGCTGAGCGAGACCATCGAGAGCTTCCAGATGATCTGCAACGGCGATGTTGATTACATTGCGGAGCAGGCTTTCTTCAACGTCGGCGGCATGGACGATGTGATGGCCGCTTGGGACAAGATGCAGAAGGAACAGTGACGATGGCTGACGCCATGAACGTGGAGGTGGTGGCCGCCGATCGTCGGATCTTCCAGGGGGAGTCGACCAACGTGATCGTGCGGACCACCGAGGGTGACATCGGCATCCTGCCGGATCACGAGTCTATGTTGGCCACCTTGGTGCCGTGCGCCGCGACGATCGTCACCACCGATGGCCGTCAGGAGATCGTGGCGATCGAGGGTGGATTTCTGTCGGTTCGGCCCGGCATGGTGTCACTGATCTCTCCCTACGCGAAGTTGCTGAGCGAGATCTCGGTGGAAGAAGCCCAACGAGACGTCAATGAACTTGAGCGCACGATTGACCAGGGCGAGGCGAGCATCGATGAGATCCATCGGTTCCACCTCGCGCAGGCACAGCTGAAGGCCGTAGCGAAGTCCAAGGAGAGCCGCTAGCCTCCAACCGGCTCGCGACGAAACAGGGATGGGGTGGCTGGAAGCAATCGAGTGGGTGCTACTGGCGTTCGTGCTCGTCCTGGGGTTGCCACCAGTCGGATTGTTCCTGCGACGCCGGTGGTTGTCGTCCAAGACCAGCGTCTTCGATTGCGCCGTGCGCAGCGCATCACCGAAGGCGGGGTTTCGTCTAGGGCTGGCTCGGTATCAGGACGATACCCTGGAGTGGTACCGGGCGTTCGCGATCAGTCTGCGACCCCACCTGGTGCTGCGGCAGGGGTCGGCCCGCGGGATGGGAAACCGACCACCGACAACTGTGGAGTCGGTTGTGCTGTTCAGCGACCAGCGCATCCTTCGGATCATGCAGGACGGCAAGCAGTGGGAGCTGGCGCTGACGCCAGCCTCCGCCACCGGGTTGATGAGTTGGTTGGAGTCAGCCCCACCGGGAGCCGTCGGCTATCCCGGTGGTGAATAGGGTCGGCTCACCGAATCGGCGAAACCCGTGATCAGTCCTCGCTGTCCTCGTCCCGGTTCTCGCCTCGGTTGGCGCCGGGAACCCACAGCACCTCGTCTGATCCCAGATTGGCCGCACGCGACAGGATGAACAGCAGGTCAGACAGCCTGTTCAGATAGGTGACGGCAAGCTCGTTGATACCGCCTGTGGCGTCCGAGTCGGAACTCACCTCGTCGGTGCCGAACTGTTCGCGAGCCGACCAGGCCGCGCGCTCGGCCCGGCGAGTGACGGTCCGTGCCACGTGCAGGTGCGCCGCAGCCAGGGTGCCGCCAGGAAGGATGAAGGAGCGCAACGTCGCCAGGTCCTCCGAGTACTCGTCGCACCAGTTTTCCAGACGATCGATGGAGGCTTGCTCGATGCGCAATGGTTTCCACTCCGGACTGGAAGTGAGTGGGTTGGACAGGTCTGCCCCCACGTCAAAAAGCTCGTTCTGCACGAGGCTCAGCAGCTCGTCCATGGCCTTCGACACCCCGATCGCCCGGACCACTCCGATGGTGGCGTTGGCCTCGTCGACGTGGCCGTAGGCCTGCACCCGGAGATCCGTCTTCGGGGCCACGGAGTTGTCCGACAGTCGGGTCTTGCCGCCGTCACCGGTGCGTGTGTAGATCTTGCTGAGAATGACCATGCCGACAGCCTAGTGGCTCGGGATACGTCTCCACTGGCTACCGCCACTCCGACTTCCCCAGAGGTGACGTTTCCCCGTCTTCTCGGATATTCGTTCCCGAAAGGGGCGGAATGTGGGTCATTAGACCGAGAAAACGTGAAAACGTCTCTCCGAGCTCGAGCTCGAGCTCGGAGCTGGGGCCGGAGTCAGTCGGTGTTGAGGAAGCGCCGCAGGGTGGCCCCGAAAGCCGCTGGCTGCTCGGAGTGCACCCAGTGCCCGGCACCCTTCAACGTCACCAGCACCGTCCGTGGGAACAGCTTCCGCATGGCGGGGGAGTACTCGTCGCGGATGTAGTCGGAGTGCTCGCCCGCTACCCACAGCACCGGACCGCCGTACGTTGCATCGATGGGCGGCCAGTCGCCCAGTTCCTCGAGGCTGTTGCTCATCAGATCAAGGTTCATCTGCCACTGCCAGCCGCCCTCAGCACGTCGCAGGTTCTGCAGCAGGAAACCACGCACCCGCGGATCGTCCACCTGTTCGGCGAGCATCGCATCTGCATCCGACCGGTTGTCGATGATGGAGAGATCCATCGCCTGCATGGCGGACGTGAGATGGGTGAATTCGGCACTGAGACCAGACGCCACCGGTGACATGTCGGCGACCAGTAGGCGCTCCACCTGCTCGGGATAGCGCAGGGCGCAGCGCATTGCCACCTTGCCGCCCAGCGAGTGTCCCACCAGGCAGACACCATCGTCTCCGGCGAAGGAACCGATCTGGTCGGCGACGGCGTCAGCCATCTCGTCGAAATCGAAGGCTCTCGTCCACTCGGAGCGGCCGTGATTGGGCAGATCCACCAACAGACTGGTGGCATCCGCGGACAACGCTTTGGCGACCTCGAAGAAGTTGCGTCCCTGACCGAACAGACCATGCAGGAAGACGATCCGCTGCTCGCCCTGGCCCTGGGTGAGCGTGTTCAACCGGGTCATTCAACTCCTCCTCGTCCAGCACCCGTTGTGCCAGTGACGTCGCTCAGACACCGGGGAGGTGACCTGCCAGCCACCATCGTGTGGCCAGGCCACCACGTGGGCGGTGCCCGGCGGGATCTCTCGGTGGCACCCCGGGCACTTGTAGGCCTTGGTGGAACTCCCGCCGGCTATGCTGCGCACGACCCACGTTCCGTCTCGCTTGTCCACAGAACTGGCGTGCCCGGAGCCCAGCGGCCGGGCCGGACGCAAGTGTTTGTTGATTCGCCGTGCCATGGCACAAGCCTAGTGGGATAGGTTTGCCGCGTGCGACTGGTCATTGCTGAGTGTCAGGTGGATTACGCCGGGCGGTTGACCGCCCATCTTCCGCTTGCGAAGCGGCTGATCCTGGTGAAATCGGACGGATCGGTGTCGATTCATGCCGACGACCGGGCTTACAAGCCACTGAACTGGATGAGCCCGCCGTGCACCATCACAGAGCGTCCGGTGGCAGCGGGTGAGGACGTGGCGGCCACCACCAGGGAGCTCGATCCGGCCATCACCCAGGTCTGGGAGGTGGCCGGGCGCGACGGCGACACCTTGCAGATCGCGATCGGCCAGGTGTTCCACGACTCGAGCCACGAGCTCGGTACCGACCCGGGCTTGCGGAAGGACGGCGTCGAGGCCCATCTGCAGGCATTGCTGGCGCAAAATCCTGACAGCCTGGGGGCGGGTTGGACGGTCATTCAGCGCGAGTACTACACCCCGATCGGCCCGGTCGATCTCTTGTGTCGGGACGCGTCCGGTGGCCACGTGGCGGTCGAGGTGAAGCGCCGCGGTGAGATCGACGGCGTGGAGCAGCTCACCCGCTATGTGGAGCTGATGAACCGCGACCCACTGCTGTCACCGGTCAAGGGCGTCTTCGCGGCGCAGCAGATCAAACCGCAGGCACGCACGCTTGCATCTGATCGCGGCATCGACTGTGTCACCGTCGACTACGACGTGCTGCGCGGTCTCGACGACCCGGAGTCCCGATTGTTCTGAGCGCCTCAGCCTCGATCGCTGACAGCTGTGTCAGTCCTCGTCCTTGACGGCGGGGATTTCCTGGGTGTCGCCAGTGGCCAACGCCGTCGTCGGCTCATCCGATGACTCCAGGATGGTTCCCCCGGTGCTCAACGCCGTCGTCGGCTCGTTCGACGGCTCCACGAAGGTGTCGCCCCGGCGAAAAGCCTCCTGTGCGGCGGCCGAGTCGCTCACGATGACCGAGGTCTTCTCCTCCTCGACAGCGGCATTGGTGCCGCCAGCACCGCGTGAACCAGTATCTGGGGCCGGCTGGTGGTCTCCCTGGGGCGTCGATGAGGCGGTGCTCACCTCGGCAAAGGGATCGTCATCGGGGAAATCCATCGGGGTCTCGCCGGCAAGTTGGCGTAGATTCGACAGCTGGGCGATCACCGACGCCTTGCGCTGCAACAGCGCATTCGTCTCGCGTTCCAATTGCTCCTTGCGCCAGGCGTACTGCTCCTCCATCCGGTCCTTCATCATCGCTGCCTGGCGATGGGCACCGGCGACGGTGTTCTCCGCATCGCGCGCCGCGCGGGCCTTCAGCTGCTCGGCCTCGTTGATGGCGGCCGTGCGAATCCGTTGGGCCTCGACCGCCTCGTCGGCGAGCTGTGCTGCTGATGCCTCGCGGTGGCGCGTCGATTCGGCGAGCATGCCGTTGGTCTTGGCCAGGACTGCTGCATGCTTCTGCTGGGAGTCCGAGAGGGCTTCTTCCCCCTTGGTGCGCGCATTGAGCAGCACGTCGGCGGCGCCCCGTTCCGCCTCGGCGTGGGTGTGTTCGGCCTCGACCCTGGCG
>JAGXHS010000005.1 GCA_024636075.1 Propionibacteriaceae bacterium | reverse complement strand
GGCAGGCCGCTGGGCGGCCGGTGCGCCGAGTGAGCGGGGGATGCAAGGGGGCTGTCCCTCCTTGCCTCAACAAGTAAGGACAGGCCGCTGGGCGGCCGGTGTGTCGAGTGAGCGGGGGATGCAAGGGGGCTGTCCCTCCTTGCCTCAACGGGTGGCAGGCCGCTGGGCGGCCGGTGCGCCGAGTGAGCGGGGGATGCAAGGGGGCTGTCCCTCCTTGCCTCAACAAGTAAGGGCAGGTGTCGATCGATGAGCGGTCACTTCACTACTCACTTCGACGAGTCGGGTGACATCGACCACTCGGACCAGAGCTCGCAGATCAACGAGCAGACAATGGTCGAGTTGCGCCAGATCGCCGCTCGCTACCCGCAGGCCCGCTCGGCGTTGTTGCCGATGCTGCACCTGGTGCAGTCGGTGGACGGCCGGATCTCACCGAAGGGCATCGAGGCATGTGCCGAGTTGCTGGACATCACCACCGCCCAGGTGAGTGGCGTCGCGACCTTCTACACCATGTACAAGCGTCGCCCTGCCGGGCAGCACCACGTGGGTGTCTGCACCACTGCGCTGTGCGCGGTGATGGGTGGCGACGCGCTGATCGCGCACGTCCAGCGCAAGCTCGGCATCGGTGTCGACGAGACCACTGCCGATGGCAAGATTTCCCTGGAGCGGGTGGAGTGCAATGCCGCCTGCGACTTCGCGCCGGTGATGATGGTCAACTGGGAATTCATGGACAACATGACGCCAGAGAAGGCGGATGAGTTGCTCGACGCGTTGGCCAACGACGAAGAGGTGCATTCCTCCCGGGGTGCCCGGATCACTTCGTGGAGAGAGGCCGAGCGGGTGCTGGCCGGATACCCCGACGGTCGATCCGATGAGGGACCGACGGCTGGCGAAGCCAGCCTGCTGGGTCTGAGGATCGCCGAAGAGAACGGTTGGCGAGCCCCTGACCCGGATTCCGTGCCGGCCCCCGCTCCCGAGGAGGAAGCCAAATGACTGACGTTCTGACTCCGGTGCTCTCCGCGAACTGGGGAGATGATCGCGCGTGGCGGCTGACCAACTACGAGCGTCGTGGCGGCTACCAGGGTTTGCGAAAGGCGCTGTCCAGCTCGCCGAGCGAGGTGGTCAGTCTGGTCAAGGACGCGAACCTGCGTGGACGCGGCGGTGCCGGTTTCCCGACCGGACTGAAGTGGTCGTTCGTGCCCAAGAACAATCCCAATCCCACCTACCTGGTGGTGAACGCGGACGAATCCGAGCCGGGCACCTGCAAGGACGTCCCGCTGATGATGGCCTCCCCGCACACCTTGGTTGAGGGCGTCATCATCTCCTCCTACGCGATCCGCGCCAACACCGCTTTCATCTACGTCCGCGGTGAGGTGCTGCACGTGGTTCGGCGGATGCAACAGGCTGTTCGGGAGGCCTATTCGGCGGGGTACGCTGGCAGGAACGTGCTCGGCACCGGCTACGACCTGGAGATCGTGGTGCACGCGGGTGCGGGCGCCTACATCTGCGGCGAAGAAACAGCGTTGCTCGATTCCTTGGAGGGCCGTCGCGGGCAGCCCCGGTTGCGACCCCCATTCCCCGCAGTCGCCGGCCTCTACGCCAGTCCCACTGTGATCAACAATGTGGAGTCGATCGCTTCGGTTCCGTCGATCCTGAAGAACGGCAAGAACTGGTTCGCCTCGATGGGCACCGAGAAGTCGAAGGGATTCACCATCTACTCACTGTCGGGCCACGTGAAGCGTCCCGGACAGTTCGAGGCACCGATGGGAATCACCCTGCGGGAGCTGATCGAGCTCAGCGGTGGCATCCGCGAAGGTCATGAGTTGAAGTTCTTCACGCCAGGTGGCTCGTCCACCCCGATGTTGACCAGTGAGCACCTGGACACCCCGCTCGACTACGAATCGATGGCAGCAGCTGGTTCGATGCTGGGCACCAAGGCACTGCAGGTCTTCGACGACACCACCTCGGTGGTGCGCACCACCTTGCGATTCGTGGAGTTCTACAAGCACGAGTCGTGCGGCAAGTGCACCCCCTGCCGGGAAGGTTCCTGGTGGCTGGTGCAGTTGCTGATGAAGCTGGAAGCCGGGAAGGGCAGCGAAGGCGACGTCGACAAGATGCTCGACCTCTGCGACAACATCGGCGGAAAGGCGTTCTGTGCGCTGGCCGATGGCGCGGTGGCCTGTGTGACGAGCGCCGTGAAGTACTTCCGCGACGAGTTCGAGGCGGGCTACCACACCCCGGCGTGGGAACTGTTCCCCTACGAGAAGAGTGCGCTGTTCGCGGTGAAGGCGAGCACCGATGGGGCAGGAAACGAGAAGGTGGGAGCCAACGCATGAGCGTCGACACCGCACAAGAAACCGTCACACTGACCATCGACGGCATCGAGGTCACGGTTCCGAAGGGCACTCTCGCGATTCGCGCGGCGGAGGCTCTGGGCATCGCGATCCCGAGATTCTGCGACCATCCGCTGCTGGATCCGGTTGGCGCGTGTCGGCAGTGCATGGTGGAGATTCCGGACGCCGGGAACGGCAGGGCGATGCCCAAACCGCAGGCTTCCTGCACCTTGGCCGTTGCCGACGGCATGAAAGTCAAGACCCAGAACACCAGCGCGCAGGCTGAGAAGGCGCAGCGCGGCATGTTGGAGATGCTGCTGATCAACCACCCGCTGGACTGCCCGATCTGTGACAAGGGCGGCGAGTGCCCGTTGCAGAACCAGGCGATGAGCAACGGCTCGGGGGAGTCCCGGTTCCACGCGGTGAAACGCACCTTCCCGAAACCGATGAGCATCTCGTCATTGGTGTTGCTGGACCGGGAACGGTGTGTGCTGTGCGCTCGCTGCACCCGATTCTCCGAACAGATCTCCGGCGATCCGTTCATCGCCCTGGTCGAGCGGGGCGCTCTGCAACAGGTCGGCATCTACTCGGAGCAGCCCTACTCCTCGGTGTTCTCCGGCAACGTGATCCAGATCTGTCCCGTCGGTGCCCTGACCAGTACCGACTACCGATTCAAGTCACGACCCTTCGATTTGGTCAGCACCGACACCACCTGCGAGCACTGTGCTGCCGGATGCGCCCTGCGAAGCGATCACCGGCACTACGAGGTGAAGCGACGGATGGCTGGCGATGATCCGCAGGTGAACGAGGAATGGAACTGTGACAAGGGACGTTTCGGTTTCACCTACGCCCGTGGTGACGACCGTCTGACCCGCCCGCTCGTCCGCGAGAACGGCGTCCTGGTAGAGGCGAGCTGGCACGAGGCGATCGACGCCGCGGTGGCGGGGCTGATGGCAGCGGGCGACCAGGTCGGCGTCCTGACCGGTGGCCGACTACTGCTGGAATCCGCCTACGCCTACTCCCGTTTCGCCCGGACCGTGCTCCGCACCAACAACATCGACTGCCGTGCGCGCCAACTCAGCGCCGAGGAGACGGCATTCCTGTCATCGTCAGTGGCGGGCCGCTCGCTGGACGATTCGGTCACCTACCAGGATCTGGAGAACGCCCGCACTGTGGTGCTGGTGGACTTCGAACCGGAGGACGAGTCACCGATCGTGTTCCTGCGGCTGCGCAAAGCGGTCCGCAAGAACAACATCTCGGTGGTCTCGGTGGCACCCTTCCTGTCCCGCGGCGCGCAGAAACTGGATGCCAATCTGGTGCCGTGTCGACCGCTGGAAGAGGGTGCTGCACTGCAGAATCTGGTCACCGCCGACGGCGAGACCGTCCAGGTGGACAGCCAAACGATCGTTCTGGTGGGAGAACGGGCCGCGGCGGCACCGGGTGCGCTCAGTGCTGTCGCGAAGCTGACCGCTGACACCGGCTGCCGGATGGCGTGGATCCCGCGTCGCGCTGGCGAGGTCGGCGCGCTTGAGGCTGGTTGCCTGCCCACCCTGCTGCCGGGCGGACGGCTTGTGAACGACGTCCGTGCACGAATCGACATGCAGGCCGAGTGGAACTGTGATCGGCTCAGTGACGCCGAGGGCATGGACGCCGAGATGATGCTGGCAGCGGCCCGCGATGGTGGTCTGCGAGCGCTCGTGGTCGCCGGGGTGGAACCCTCCGACATGGCGGACCCGGAACTGGCGCTGGCCGGCCTCGAGGCGGCCGAGTTCGTCGTCAGTTTCGAACAGCGGGCATCCCAGGTCACCGAACGGGCGAGTGTCGTCTTCCCGGTGGCGCTGGTCGAGGAGCAGTCCGGACACTTCATTGACTGGGAACATCGAGAACGCCGCGTCAACGTGGTGAACAAGGCGAACACCTCCCCGATGACCGACATCCGCGCGCTGGCAGCACTGGCGGACGCGATGGGTGTCGAGCTGGGTATTCGCAACGCCTCCCAGGCCAAGGCCGAGATGGATGAACTGGTCGGCTGGGACGGGGTCAGCGGCGACGTCCCGCAGGAGCAGACACGGACCCAGCTGGAGAGCAGTGAGCTGGTGCTGGCCAGCTGGCGTCCGGCGGTCGATCCCGCGTCTGCGGGTCTCGATCACCAACAGATGCTGCACGATGCGGCGCCACCGGCGCGGATCGTGCTGTCTCCAGGCAGTGCCACGCTGCTCGGCGTCGGTGACATGCAGCGCACCAGGGTGGCCGTCGGATCGGCTGAGCTGGAGCTGGAGGTCGTGGTGGAGCCCACCATGCTGGACGGCGTGGCGTGGGTACCGGGAATCCCCGGAGCGGCGGGGCAACCCGTCGTGGTGCAGGCACTCGTCGCAGGAGGTGTGGCATGAACCCCGTGTTCGGACCTGATCCGTGGTGGATCGTCCTGATCAAGGTGGTCGTCCTGTTGGTGCTGTTGTTGGTGTGGACCATCTTCAACGTGTGGTTCGAGCGCCGCGTGGTCGGCAAGATGCAGCACCGCAAGGGCCCCATCATGAACGGGCCACTCGGTTTGGGTCAGGCGGTCGGTGACGGCGCGAAGCTGCTGCTCAAGGAGGACTTCCGCCCCGCCAAGACCGACAAGGTGGTCTTCAACCTGGCGCCTGTCCTGACCGGTGTCGCGGCCTTCACCTCCTGGTCGGTGATCCCCTTCGGTGGCGAAGTGACGATGTTCGGCCACAAGACCTACCTGCAACTCACCGATCTTCCGGTCGGGGTGCTGTTCATCATCGCCATCGCCTCGATCGGCATCTACGGCATCGTGCTGGCAGGGTGGGCGTCGAACTCGACCTATTCGTTGCTCGGTGGCATCCGCTCCACAGCGCAAATGATCTCCTACGAAGTCTCGATGGGCCTGGCGCTGGTGGCCGTCTTCATGTTCTCCGGTTCGATGTCGACCCACGAGATCGTGGAGTCGCAGGCTCGCTCGTTGCAGGTCTTCGGCTTCGACACCGGCCTGCCCGGCTGGTACGCCCTGCTGCTGTTCCCCAGCTTCGTGATCTTCGCGATCTCGATGGTGGGGGAGACCAACCGGGCACCCTTCGACCTGCCCGAATGTGAATCCGAACTGGTCAGCGGTTACCTCACCGAGTACTCCGGCTTCCGCTACGCGCTGTTCTTCCTGTCCGAATACATCAACATGGCCACCGTGTCGGCCGTGGCGACGACGCTCTTCCTGGGCGGCTACCACGCCCCATGGCCACTGAACATGATCGGCTTCCTGGATACGGGCTGGTTCGGCATCATCTGGTTCATGTTGAAGGTGCAGCTGCTCATCTTCGGCTTCGTCTGGTTGCGCGGCACTCTGCCCCGCTTCCGCTACGACCAGTTCATGGACCTCGGCTGGAAATGGTTGATCCCGATCTCGCTGGTCTGGATCATGATGGTGGCCGTGGTGCGTACCGGCCAGCAGGAGGGGTGGTTCTCCAACACCCTGTTCTACGGCTTGTTGGCAGGCGTTCTGTTGCTGACTCTGGCTTTCCTGTTCTGGGGCAGCAATGCCGAGCCGGAGCCGATCGACGACGACCCGGACGCCGAGTTCGACGCCTTCGCCGGCGGCTATCCGGTGCCACCGATGCCTGGCCAGCGATTGCCGGAGATGGCGGCCGTGCTGCACTCCGACGGCGACGTTGACTCCGCTGACGAGGGAGCTGATTCCTGATGGGTATCTTCGATCCGTGGGCAGGGTTCGGAATCACCTTCCGCACCATGTTCCGCAAGACCTTCACCCAAGGGTACCCGGAGAAGGGCAAGGAAAAGGTCACCGCACCGCGCTTCCACGGACGCCACCAGCTGAACCGCTGGCCGGACGGGCTGGAGAAGTGCGTCGGCTGTGAGCTGTGCGCCTGGGCCTGCCCGGCCGATGCCATCTACGTCGAGGGTGCCTCCAACACCGAAGACGAGCGGTACTCGCCCGGTGAGCGGTACGGGCGGGTGTACCAGATCAACTATCTGCGCTGCATCTTCTGCGGTTTGTGCATCGAAGCGTGTCCGACACGAGCGCTGACGATGACCAACGAGTTCAAACTGTCCGACTCCACCCGGGCCAGCCTGATCTATGAGAAGGACCAACTCCTTGCCCCGCTGCTCAGCGGGATGGAACAGCCTCCGCACGAGCGGCGCCTCGGAGACGATGAGCAGACGTACTTCCTGGGTCTGCCCGACTCCGGCCAGTTGGACACCCGAACCGGACCGACGAGTCAGGAGTCGGCGAAATGACGCTCGTTCCGATGATCACCGCCGGTGCAGTCGCTTTCTGGGTGTGCGCACCGTTGATGGTGTTGGGTGCCCTCGGCATGGTGCTGCTACGCAAACCCGTTCACTCGGCGATCAGTCTGGCGCTGGTGATGGTGTGTCTGGCCGTGCAGTACGCCGCGCTGAACGCCCCATTCCTGTTCGTGGTTCAGATCATCGTCTACACCGGCGCCATCATGATGCTCTTCCTGTTCGTGCTGATGCTGGTCGGCGTCGACAGCGCCGATTCGATAGTGGAGACGATCCAGCACCATCGGGTGCCCGCCATTCTGGCAGCGTTGGGCTTCGGCATGCTGCTGGTGTTCGGCGTCGGCAACGCCGTCGTCGATGGTGAGGTGGTCGGTCTCGACGCCGCCACAGCGAGCGCGGGTGGCAACGTGCAGGCCATCGCCGAGTTGCTGTTCACCCGATGGGTGTTCGCTTTCGAGGCCACCGCGGCGCTGCTGATCACCGCGGCGGTCGGGGCGATGGTGCTGGCCCACGGTGAACGGCTGCACAGCAAGATCGGTCAACGGGAAGCCGCTGAGCTCCGGATGCGTCGCTTCAGCGAGAGCGGAGAGCATCCCGGCCCGCTGCCCAGCTCCGGTGTCTTCGCCCGGCACAACGCCATCCACACCCCGGCGCTGTTGCCCGACGGCTCGGTGGCGCCGCAGTCCGTCTCCCGCACCCTGGCCGAACGCGGCGCGCTGTATGAGGCCGGCGAGCTCAAGGTACCCACGCGCGCCACCTTCAAGGCCATTCAGGCAGTGAAGGACGACATTGATGAGGGAGGCCAGCTGTGAACCCCGACTACTACCTCGTCCTGTCGGCGATCCTGTTCAGTGTCGGAGTCCTGGGTTTCCTGCTGCGGCGCAACGCCATCGTGGCTTTCATGTCGGTGGAGCTGATGCTGAACGCCTCCAACCTGGCCCTGGTCTCCTTCTCGAAGGTGCACGGCAACCTGGACGGGCAGATAGCCAGCTTCTTCGTCATGGTGGTGGCTGCAGCAGAGGTCGTGATCGGGCTGGCCATCATCGTCACAATTTTCCGAACCAGACGCTCGACCTCGGTCGACAACGCGAACCTGCTGAAGTTCTGAGGGGGCAGGGTGAATCTTCTCGAAACCACCGCACCGATCGCGGCCAGCGGACTGTACAGCTGGGCGTGGTTGATGATCGCCATCCCGGCTGCTTCGGCTGCGTTCTTGCTCGTCGGCGGGAAACTCACCGACGCGTGGGCCCACCTGCTGGGTACCGCGGCGTCGATTGCCTCCTTCGTGATCGGCTTGCTGCTCTTCGTCGACCTGCTCGGCGCAACCGAAGGGTCCCGCGCAGTGTCCGTGCCGTTGTGGGATCTGATCACCACCGGTGACTGGACGATTCAGGTCGGCCTGCTGGTCGACCAGCTGTCGATCTTGTTCGTGCTGCTGATCACCGGTGTCGGCTCGCTGATCCACATCTACTCAATCGGCTACATGGCGCACGACAGTCGGCGACGCGAGTTCTTCGCCTACATGAACCTGTTCATCGCCGCGATGCTGATCCTCGTTCTTGGCGACAACTACCTGACGCTGTTCTTCGGTTGGGAGGGCGTCGGTCTGTCGTCCTACCTGCTGATCGGTTTCTGGTACTTCAAGAAGTCCGCCGCCGTCGCCGCGAAGAAGGCTTTCGTCGTCAACAGGATCGGCGACCTCGGTCTGCTGATGGCAATGTTCGCGCTGCTCACCCAGTTCGGTTCCACCTCTTTCGTCGTGGTCAACCAGAATGCTGCGTCGCTGTCGGGCAGCTGGGCCACCATCATCGGGTTGCTGCTGTTGCTGGCGGCCTGCGGCAAGTCGGCGCAGGTGCCGTTGCAGTCCTGGCTGTTGGATGCCATGGAAGGCCCCACTCCGGTGTCGGCGTTGATTCACGCAGCCACCATGGTCACCGCCGGTGTCTATCTGATCATCCGATCACACCTGATCTACGACCAGACGCCAACCGCCCAACTGGCCGTTGCCGTCGTGGGTACCGTCACGCTGCTGTTCGGCGCGTGGATCGGCACCAGCAAGGACGACATCAAGAAGGTGCTGGCCGGCTCCACGATGAGCCAGATCGGCTACATGATGCTGGCCGCAGGACTGGGCCCGGTCGGTGCGGCGTTCGCGATCTTCCACCTGCTCACCCACGGCTTCTTCAAGGCCAACATGTGCCTCGGGGCCGGGTCAGTGATGCACGGCATGAACGACGACGTGGACATGCGCCACTTCGGGGCGCTGCGCAAGGCGATGCCGATCACCTTCCTGACCTTCGCGATGGGCTACCTTGCGATCATCGGGTTCCCTTTCACCGCAGGCTTTTACTCCAAGGACCACATCATCGAAGCGGCATTCCACGAGAGTGTCGTGCTCGGTTCGCTGGCGCTGATCGGTGCGGGCGTCACCGCGTTCTACATGACCCGGTTGATGATGATGACCTTCTTCGGCGACAAGCGATGGCTGAAGGGTGTTCACCCGCACGAGTCACCGATGTCCATGACGATCCCGCTGATCGTGCTCGCCGTGCTGTCGATCATCGCCGGTGCCGCGATGAACAACTGGATCGGCGAATGGCTGGCTCCGGCCACCGGCGCGGAAGTGGAGCAGATGAGCCTGCTGAGCATCACGCCGATCGGCATCATCACCATGCTGACGGTGGCCGTGGGGGTCTTCCTGGGCTGGTGGTTCTTCCGCGGTGAGGTTCCCAGCACTGTCCCAGCGAACAGCAACGTGTTCGCCATTGCCGGACGCAACGACCTGTACGGAGATGCGTTCAACGAGGCGGTCTTCATGCGTCCCGGCCAGCATCTGGTGGGTGGCGTGTCCTGGTCCGATGACCATCTGGTCGACGGTGGCATCGTCGGCGGCAGCACCGGGATGGTGTCTGCTGCCGCCACTGTGCTGAGGCGGCTGCAGAACGGCTACGTGCGGTCCTACGGGCTCACCATGGTGGCCGGTGCGCTGCTGGTGGGCGCCCTGATCATCCTCGGCCGGTTGGCCTGAGGGAGGAGATGAGATGACTTTCCCGCTGCTCACCGCGCTGGGGGTGCTGCCGCTCGTAGGCGCGCTGCTCACCTTCCTGGTCAAGGGCAACCCCGGCAAGATGCTCGCGTTCGCCTTCTCCTTGGCGACGTTGGCGCTCGGTGTCTGGGTCTTCGTCCAGTCAGGCGACCTGTCCGAGACGCATCAGTGGATCCCGGCCATCGGAGCCTGGTACGCCCTCGGTCTGGACGGCATGGGCAAGGTGATGGTGCTGCTCACCGTCGTCCTGGTTCCTGTCGTGCTGCTCGCCGAGTGGCATGTCGGCGAGCGCCAACCCGGCTGGAGCACCAGGGTGTTCTTCGCCCTCGCGCTGCTGGTGGAGGGTCTGGCACTCTTCGTCTTCCTGGCCACGGACGTGCTGCTGTTCTACCTCTTCTTCGAAGCCACCCTGATTCCGATGTACTTCCTGATCGGTGGCTGGGGCGGCCCGCGCCGTGGCGCAGCCGCACTGAAGTTCCTGCTGTACAGCCTGGCCGGTGGCCTCATCATGCTCTTCGGTGTGATCGGAGTCGGGGCCCATTCTGCGGCCTCTGCCGACGGCCCCAGCTTCCTGATCGCTGACTTGGCGAAGCTCGACTTCTCCGGTGGTGTCGGCAGGTGGCTGTTCCTTGCCTTCTTCATCGCGTTCGCGATCAAGGCGCCGATGTTCCCGGTGCACACCTGGCTGCCCGACACTGCTGAGCAGGCCACGCCCGGATCGTCCACCCTGTTGGTCGGGATCCTCGACAAGATAGGCACCTTCGGGATGATCCGGCTGTGCCTTGGCATCTTCCCCGAGGCGTCCACCTGGGCCACCCCGGTGATCCTGGTGCTGGCGGTGATCTCGGTGTTGTACGGAGCGCTGATGGCCATCGGTTCCAAGGATCTGATGCGACTGATCGCGTTCACCTCGATCAGCCACTTCGGGTTCATGGTGCTCGGCATCTTCGCCTTCACCACCCAGTCGCTGACCGGTTCGATCTTCTACATGCTGAACCACGGCTTCTCCACCGCCGCGCTTTTCCTGGTCATCGGATTCATCGTGCAGCGACGTGGTTCGGCGCGGATCGAGGCCTTCGGTGGGGTGCAGAAGGTGGCCCCGGTGGCCGCCGGGCTGTTCCTGGTCTCGGGACTGTCGGCACTTGCCCTGCCAGGTACCAGCAGCTTCATCAGCGAGTTCATGGTGATGGCCGGGGCGTGGCAACGACACCCGATCATCACTGCGGTCGCCACGCTGGGTACCGTCCTGGCGGCGCTGTACATCATGCTCGCCTACCAGCGGACGATGACTGGTCCTCTCACCGAACAGGTGAGCGAACACTTCCGAGACGACCTCGGCTGGCGCGAGAAGAGCGTGCTGGCCCCATTGATCGCGCTGCTGCTGGTGTTCGGGTTCGTCCCGGGCCCGCTGATGAACGTGGTCGAGAACACAGCGAAGGATGCCATGGCAACGCTGGGTATGACCGATCCGGCTCCGGCGGCAGTTGAGGGGGGCAAGTGATGACCCAGAGCGCATTCGCACATCTCAGCCTGCTGGAGGTCAGCGCGCCGAAGCTTGAGTACTCCCTGCTCGCGCCGCTGATCATCGTGCTGCTCGGTGCGGTCGTCGGCGTGCTGCTGGAGGCCGTGCTGCCCCGTCACCACCGTCGCGGCGCCCAAGTCGTGGTTGCCGGACTGGCGCTCCTCGGCGCCCTGGTGTCAGTGATCTACAACTGGTACCGCGGATACACTGCCATCGCAGCGCTCGGTTCGGTGGCCCTCGACGGTCCGACCTGGTTCATCTGGGCCGGCTTGCTGGTCTTCGGTGCCATGGCACTCGTGCTGTTCGCCGAGCGGCACATCAGTGGTGGCAATTCCCAGTTCGCGCCAATGGCAGCAGCCGTCCCCGGATCCGCCATGGAACGCGATGCGGAGCAGGCCAAGGTGGAGCACACCGAGGTCTTCCCACTTCTGGTGTTCGCTATCTTCGGCATGATGCTGTTCGCCGCCAGCAACGACCTGCTGACCATGTTCGTCGCGCTGGAAGTCTTCTCCTTCCCGCTGTATTTGCTCAGCGGGTTGTCCCGCCGGCGCCGGCTGCTGAGCCAGGAAGCGGCGCTGAAGTACTTCCTGCTGGGTGCATTGTCCAGTGCCATGTTCCTCTACGGATCGGCCCTGCTCTACGGCTATTCCGGCTCGTTCCGGTTCTCCGAGATCGATCGTGCCGTGTCGGTTGGCGCAGGCTCCAACACGCTGCTGCTGGCCGGTCTGGCACTGGTGGGCATCGGGCTGCTGTTCAAGGTCGGGGCAGTGCCATTCCATTCCTGGACCCCGGACGTGTACACCGGTGCGCCGACCCCGGTCACAGGTTTCATGGCCATTGCCACCAAGTTCGCCGCAATCGGTGCGCTGCTGCGCGTGTACTACGTGGCGCTCGGCGCCGAGCGGTGGGACTGGCAGCCGATGATCGCCGGGGTCGCACTGCTCACGATGGCGTTGGGTGCCATCGTCGGTGTGGTGCAGACCGACATCAAGCGGATGCTGGCGTATTCCTCCATCGCGCATGCCGGCTTCCTGCTGGTCGCGGTGATCGGCACCCAGACGGCTGCCAACGGATTGGCCGTGGGGCAGGTCGGATCCGTGGGCGCGATCCTGTTCTACATGGCTTCGTACGGCTTCGCAACGCTCGGCGCCTTCGCCCTGTTGATGCTGGTGCGCAAGCGCGGTGGTGAGACGACGGCACTGTCGTCCTGGGTGGGTCTTGGTCGTCGGCACCCGGTGCTCGGCGCATTGATGACACTGTTCATGCTGAGCTTCGCCGGTATTCCGCTCACCGGCGGTTTCGTCGGCAAGCTGCT
>JAGXHS010000034.1 GCA_024636075.1 Propionibacteriaceae bacterium | reverse complement strand
GGTTGGAAGTCACGCAACCACGTCTCCAGCATCTACCACACGGCGATGCCCCTCGGTCACCCCGCGGATCGAGTTCGCCACTGCCACCCAATCCGTGTCCTGCGCGGACAGGGTACGGCGCAACTGGGCCAGCATGACCCGGGACTCCTCACTGTCACCGTCGGCGTCGTCGGGGACCTCACCGGCCTTGGTGAAGTCGACCGCGTTGTGCAGAAGCAAGGTGGCGTCGCCACCATCGTCCAGGATCATGTTCGGCGGCTGGCCGTCCGGCCAGCTAAAGATCTCATTGGTGCATTGCCAGTACTCGGCCAGTGTCTCGCCCTTCCATGCGAACACCGGTGAGCCCTGCGGATTGTCCTCGCCACCGTGGGGGCCGACGACCACGGCCGCAGCCGCTTGATCCTGGGTGGAGAAGATGTTGCACGAGGCCCAGCGCACCTCGGCTCCGAGCGCAACGAGAGTTTCGATCAACACGGCGGTCTGCACCGTCATGTGCAGGCTGCCAGCGATCCTGGCTCCACGAAGCGGCTCGGAATCTCCGTAGCGCTCCCGCATCGCCATCAGGCCGGGCATCTCGTGTTCGGCGAGGACGATCTCACGTCGCCCGAATTTGGCCAGTGACAGGTCCTTGACAGCGTAATCCATGCAAGACAGCCTAGCGAGCTTCGGGAACCTCAACCGACGCGGCAACGTGCGTCAAAGCCAGGTCGTAGCCGCCGAATCCCAGACCGGCAATCACACCGGTGACGTAGGGCGAGATCACCGAGTGCCGGCGGAACCCCTCGCGGGAGTGCACATTGGAGATGTGCACCTCGACGACGAAGTTCACCTGCGCCACTGCGTCGGCGACGGCGATCGAATAGTGCGTCCACGCCGCAGGATTCAGCACAACCGGAATGTTCTGGTCAGCAGCTTCGTGCAACCAACCGATCATCTCCCCCTCGGAGTCCGTCTGACGCACCTCGACCTCAAGGCCGAGCCCTGTCCCGGTGCCGACGACATGCTCGGCAAGGTCGGCGTGCGTGGCGTGGCCGTAGATCTCCGGCTGCCGACGCCCCAACCTTCCCAGGTTGGGCCCATTCAACACCAGCACCTTGGTTGGACTCATCGCCGTTCCCATTCGTTCATGCCGCTCCTTCTCTCATGATTGGCCCTTCGCTCATGATTGGCCCAACCCCAGTGACAGATAGGCCGCACCGAACAGTCCCCGCTGCAGCAGCTCCACGTAGCTCTCCAGATCGGTCGACGACGACCGCTCCACACCGATCCGGGTGATGCGGACATCCCTGCGCTCTGCGGCAGCCGACAGTTCGCTGCGCCCGCGGCGCACCTCGTCGGCCTCGGAGCCGTCGTCCAGCAGCACCAGCACCGGTCGTGTCATCGATGCCTTGTCCTCGAACGGATCTGCAAAGGGATCCGCCGGCACGGCAGCGCTCAACACAGGCATCAGCTCGGTGGCGTCCGCTGAAAGCACCGCACGCCCGGTGGCACGGCGGAAGGCCTCGGCGATCCGACGGCTGGCGCGCGCAGCCAGCACGGTGCCACCCCAGACCATCGGGGTGTCGTCGGCCACGCACAGCGCCAGGTCCTTGGCCGGGTTGCTGGAGAGGTCACGATGGGGGGAGCACTGTTCGGCCACCATGTCGGCAGACTCGGCCACGTGTTCTGGACGCACCCGGGGACCGATGCCCAACTCGTTCAACACCGCCAGCACCACCGTAGCCGCAGCGAGAGGATCAGGGATGCGCACCGGCACCAACAGGCTGGCGCTGCCGCGGGACATCTCGGCAATCGGTGAAGCGGGATCAGCAGCCAACACCAGCGCTGCACCACGTCGGACCGCCTCGGCGACGCTCGACATCAGTCCAGGGTCCGATCCCTCGGAGGCCAGCACCACCACAGTGTCCAGGGGGCCCACCCAACCGGGCAGTCCGGTGGTCGGCCACGCGACGAACGGCGAAGGACAGATGGGTTCGACGACTGCCCGGATCAGCCGGGCTTCCGCTCCCAGCGCAATCACCCCACGGGCTGCTCGTCCGCCCTCGAATCCGTCCACCAGAGCGCCGGGACCACCGGGACCGAGCACCTCTGCGGCGGCGATCCTGATCCGGGCACCCTGCCCGGCCAGATGGCGCAGGTGCTCATCCGCGGCCGTGAGTGCTGCGGGGTTCTCCAGCAGGGAGTCGTCGAACACGGGGTCATCCCCGTTCTGGTCCGGCGAGTGGGCGCTCGCCGGGGCGGCGGGCCTCGTCGATCAACAGCACCGGGATGTTGTCCCGCACGGGGAACGCCAAACCACACGATGAGGAGGCACAGACCAGTTCGGCGGAGTCGTAATCGACCGCGAACTTGCTGTGACATGCCGGACAGGCCGCCACCTCGAGAAAGGCCGTCGAAAGGTTCATCTGGTCGCTCACTGCGTCTCCTCAGGGGTCGTGTCGTCACGAGAAGTGGTGATGATGTCGATCACATCATCTCGGATCGCCTGCATGGTCCTGATGTCCGGTGCCTCCACGTTCAACCTCAGCAGCGGCTCGGTGTTGCTGGCCCGGAGGTTGAACCACCATGCCCCGAGCGGCCCGCCAGGTTGGCGAACAGTCAGACCGTCGTCGATGTGGTCCAGTGTGCCTCGATTCGCGAACGCACGCTTGACTGCCTCCAGTACCGGCGGCACGGAGTCCACGGTGAAGTTCAGTTCACCCGAGGCGGAATAGCGATCGTAGCCGCTGACCAACTCCGACAGCGTTGCCGAGTTGTGGTTCGCTGTTCTGTCGCCGACAAGAGCCATCACGTGCAGTGCGGCCAGCATCCCGGTGTCGGCACCCCAGAAGTCGCGGAAGTAGTAGTGCGCGGAGTGCTCACCACCGAAGACGGCGTCGTGCTCAGCCATCAGTGCCTTCATGAACGTGTGTCCCACCCGCGAGGTGAGCAGTTCGCCACCGTTCTCCGCGACGACTTCCGCGACGACTGTTGACGTGATCGTGTTGACCACCACCCTGGCCCCCGGTTCTCGCCGCAGCAACGACTCCGCGATCAGGGCGGTGATGATCGAGGGAGCCACCACCTCTCCCCGCTCGTCGATCAGGAAGCACCGGTCAGCGTCGCCGTCGAAGACCAGCCCCATGTCGGCACCTTCGGCGACGACACGTTCCTGGGCGTCACGGAGGTTCTCCGGTACGAGCGGGTTCGGTGGATGGTTGGGGAAACTGCCATCAAGATCCAGATAAAGGCCGACGAGATGCACCGGCAACGGGTCGAAGATCGCATGGACGGTGTGTCCTGCCATCCCGTTCCCGGCGTCCACGACCACTTTCAGGGGTCGAATGTCAGTCAAAGGCACCAGCGACAAAAGGTAGCCAGCATAGTCCTCCAGCGTGTCACGGTGCTCCATGGACAGAGCCCGCTCACCAACCTCTTCATCGACCAGTTGGTGGGCGCGGTGAGCCAGTGCCTCCAGAAAGTCTGGTGCAACTGGCTGGGCCCCGGGTAGACAGAACTTGATGCCGGTGTACTCGGCGGGGTTGTGGCTGGCAGTGAACTGCACCCCGGACAGATTGAAACTGCCTGATGCGAACCAGAGTTGATCAGTGCTGGTCAACCCCAGCCAGATCGGCTCGGCTGAACGACTCGCAGCCCCCTCGGCGAAGGCGGTGGCGAATTCGGCGCTGCCCGCCCGCATGTCGTGGCCCAACACGAAACTGTGACCTGCCAACCCCGAAATCTCGGCATAGGCGGCACCAATCCTGCACGCGTCCTCGCTGGTCCATTCAGTGCCCGGCCCGTTCACGACACCACGGATGTCGTTGGCATTGAAGATGCTGGGTTTCATCTCCTCACCGTATCGCGCAGTCAGCGCCGAGTGGGATCGGCAATCACTCTGAGATGGCGCCGCTCGGCCAGCACCACCACCGAATCACCACTCGCGCCGCCGGCAGGAACTGGATCATCGCAGCGCATCCCGATCTCCCGGACGGCATCAGCGAGGGCCAGCAGGTCGTCCGGTTCCGGAAGCGGGGGCGTGTCCAGATCCGGAAGTGCGATCATCTCCCACCCGCGCGGGGCGGTGGTGGTCACCGCATGGTTGTGACACAAGTCGTGAGCGCCGGGTGTCGCCTTCGGGGCGAGCGGTCCCAGCACCACCGTCGACTCGGCATAGACGTAGGTCAGGGTGGCCGTGGCGATACCCTGACAGGTGCTCCTCGAACAACGACGCTGCACCCGCTTGACGGTAGCGGACTGCACTACAATTGGCGCCATGCCACGCCGCCGGGATCGTCACGACCGAGGTCTGAGGGGGCCGTTGGCACTGCCGAACAGATTGACCCAGCGATCGGTTCCGTTGAAACGTCCTGCCTCTCGAGGAGCTCATTTCATGGAGTGTCTCGACGCCGCAATAGCCAAGGTGAACACGTCCTGTCCTGAAGCACTGCGCTCAGTGGATATCGGTATCGAGGAGGTGCCGGTGGCAGTCGTCCAGTGGAGTCCGGAGAGCATTCCGCTCGCCGCAGCAGTGGAAGCCACCGATGGTCGACCCGCGCAGATCGTGATCTATCGCCGACCTCTGGAACACCGCGCCGCGAGCAGGACTGGGTTGCGCATACTGGTGCACCGAACACTCGTCGAACAGCTCGCGGCACTCACTGGGCTCAGCACCTCCGAGATCGATCCATTCTCCGATCCCGAAGAGGAATGGTGAATCGGCTCACCCCTCTCGGCTGAGCACCTCGATCGAAATCCCCTGTCCCTTCAGGATCGCGCCCGCGGACAGCGGTCGATCCGCATCGACGACCACCCTCCCGGCCAGCTTCACCGGCAGCTGCACCTGGGTTCCGGCCGGCACACTGACGGTCTGTCGCTGCAGCGGAGCTGCCGCAAGACTGGACCTGGGCAGCTGCAGGGTCACTTTTGTCGGTTGCGTCGAGGGGTTGGCCAGCACGACGGTCTGATCATCGCCGGTGGTGATCAGCTGACCTGACGCGCCGAGCATCCTGCCGCTGATGACTGCCAGGTCGTTGCCCAGCTGGACGGAGGCGGCGCCTGCAACTGGATGATCCGCGACGATGTGCAGGCTGACGGCCTGACGGCCAACCGCCGCAGTGAGATCGAGCACGCGGGTGTGTCCGGCCTCCAGGCTGACGTCGTCTGCTCCCGCCAGCGTGATGGTCCCCTCGGCGGTGAGTGCCTGCACCGTGAGAGTGGCGCGTTCGAGGCCCGGATTGGTCAGTGTGAGCTGCACCGAAGAGCTTCCGGCAGGCACGCCCCCCAGCATCGTGCTCGTCGCTGCTTCAGCGCGTGACACGACGTCGCTGCCTGTGCTGCTGGCCATCCGTCCCACGCCGAACACCCGACCGTTATCCGCGACGACCTCCACCGCGACGGCACCAGCGGGGATTTGCGCCGAAACCGGAACCACGATGCTGGAGTGTCTGCTCACCAGGATCCCCCGGGTGCCGGGTACGGTGATCTCGCCGTCGGCGCCGAGGTACCGCAGACTGAGCGTCGCAGCAGTATCGTCGGGATTGACGAGCAGCAGATCGCTGCGTTCGCTCCGCCCCAGCAGAATCAACGCACGGGTCCGTGGCGGTTCACAGCCGCCCCACTGCGAGACTCCGTTGCCGTCCTGCCACACCCCGGCTACGGGCTGTTGGTCCCCAGCCACCTGCACCGGCTGCGTGACAGGCACCCGGCCCGCCGCATCGAGCTCGATCTTCTTGCCCGCGGCCACTGTCTCCACCGAGGGAGACTTCGATGCGCTGCCGACAACCAGCAGATCCCCTGCGCTGTCGGCAGAGGTGGCGATGGCAGCAGACGTGACGGGGCAACTCATCGTCAGGCTGGCCAGCGGTGGCACCGCAGGACCGGTTGGTGGGCCGGTTGGACGGACCAGCGCCGATGCCAGCACCACCGCGAGACCGATCAGGGCGGTGACCGGTGCGACGAATCGTGGGGGGCGGGTCATCCGGAGACCTCGCGATCCGGTCGGCGGCTCGGCGGTGCGCTGATGTGTTGCTGACGCCGAGCCGTCGGGGCGGCGGCCAACAGGGCAACCAGCAGTAGCATCCCCTGCAGCAGCGGACCCCACACCGACCGACTCACCGAGTAGGTCAGCTGGCCTGACTTGCCAGCGACCCCGAACTGTTGCCGAGCATCCACGGGTGCCATCTGTTCAAGCCGTACGCCGCCGATGCTGGCCGTGAACCTCTGATCCGCAGCATCGGCGATGACCAAAGTGTCACCATCCGCAGCGCCGGACACCGTCTGCTTGAGCACCGGCCGAAGTCGTGCGTCGGTCCCGAGCAGCCCGGCCCGCGAGACCGGTTCCTCGAGCGACAGGATGGTGCTCTCGGTGTCAGCGAAGCTCGCCCGCTGTCTCTTATACACATCTC
>JAGXHS010000033.1 GCA_024636075.1 Propionibacteriaceae bacterium | reverse complement strand
CCACCGGGCCGTGGACGGATCGCACACGATCGCTGGAGCATGCTCCCAACAACCACAGGCTACGGCCGACCAAGGGCGCACACATAGTTCTCCGGAAGAAGGACTTCCCACTCGATACCGCCGTATTCCTCCGTTCGCCTGACGACAACCGTGTGGTTTGGCCCACTCCGTCCCTCGATCAGGATGCCGTCTACATCGGCACGACCGACACTGACTATGACGGTGATCTGGACAACGTCCAGCCGGACGAGAAGGACATCCGCTACCTGCTCAACGTCGCCAATCACACCATCCCTGGTGCAGGGCTCACGGAGAAAGACGTTGTTGGCTCCTGGGCCGGGCTGCGACCCCTGATCGCCCCTCCGCCCGGCGTCAGCGAGGCCAACACGTCGCGAGAGCACGCCATCACTGTTGGCGCAACGGGGTTGATCACGATCTCGGGTGGGAAGTTGACCAGCAATCGGGTGATGGCCAAGCACTTGGTTGACGCCGCCGTCTCGGCGATGGGCAAGAAGCCAGCGCGGCACTCGGCTGCCGCTTCAACGCCGATCTCGGGGGGAGCTGACTCCTCAGGACTGGCTGCGGCTGCCAGGCGAGCCGGGGTGCCGGCCGAGCTGGGGGCACTCTGGCTAGCCCGCTACGGTTCGAACGCCGCGAAGCTGCTACAGCTGTGGAAGTTGGACGAGTCGAACCGCGAGGTCATCGGACCCCGCGGCCTGAGCAAGGCCGAGCTCGTGCACGCCGTACGGCAGGAGATGGCGACGACGTTGGAGGACCTGATGGTCCGCAGAACATCCATCTTCTTCTGGGACGCTGAGGGGGGCCTGCCGACAATCGATCGCATCGCTGACGAGATGGCATCCCTGCTGGGATGGTCCGACGAACGCCGCGCTGACGAGGTTGCCAACTACACGGCTCTGGTACGTGCCCATCGACCATCATCCGGTTCAGGGTCCAATACCAACTCGGTTCCCAAGCGCAGGAGCCGTCGGCGCTCCGTGGTCGGTCGTGAGGACTGAGCCCAGCCCTGTTTCCAGGCGAGCCGCCTTGGTGAGATCCGCGCGATCAGCGCGTGATCCGGGTCGCCGCGCGTGTCTGGCAGACCACGAGTTCCGGCCCTCGCCGGATCATGTCCGCCGTGAAGCGGAGCACCCGCCAGCCTGCCGCCACCAGCTCTGCCTGTCGCTGCCGATCAGTCTCAACTGCTGTCATCCCCGGCAGTGGGGAGGGCGGATGTGACAAAACAACCCACATCGGCCGATTCTTGCTGTGAGAGCAAAAGGAGCGGGATGTGGGTTGTTTCGTCACGATTGGGGAAGCACTCGGCTGATCGAGTGCGCAGGCAGGAGATATCCGTCATGTGGGTGAACTAGGGTTCCGAGGGTGAGTGATGAGCAGTACGACCCGCCGCAGGAGGAGCCGCTCCTCGATGAAGAGCCCCCTCAGCAGGAAGGCCCTGGGCTGTTTGGTGATGGGGAGCCGATCCCCGGCACCCCAGCGGCCGACGAACAGCCCGCAGCGCAGCACGCCGCACAGCCTGCGGCTCGCGCCGACCGTCCGGAGATGCCACTTGCCCTCTATCGGCGCTACCGCCCGGACGTGTTCAGTGAGGTCATCGGCCAGGAACACGTCACGGAACCTCTGCGGCGGGCCCTGATCAACAACAAGGTCAACCACGCCTACCTTTTCAGCGGTCCGCGGGGCTGCGGCAAAACCACCTCGGCCCGGATTCTGGCGCGAGCGCTGAACTGCGAGCAGGGCCCAACTCCGACGCCATGCGGTGAGTGCGACTCCTGCCGTGAACTCGCCCGGGGCGGCGGTGGCAGCATGGACGTGATCGAGATCGACGCCGCCTCTCACGGCGGCGTGGACGATGCCCGCGAACTGCGTGAGCGAGCCTTCTTCTCTCCTGTCAACAGCCGCTACAAGATCTACATCGTGGACGAGGCCCACATGGTGAGTGCTGCCGGCTTCAACGCTCTGCTGAAGTTGGTGGAGGAACCACCACCCCACGTGAAGTTCATCTTCGCCACCACTGAACCCGAAAAGGTGATCGGCACCATCCGGTCACGCACCCATCACTACCCCTTCCGCCTGGTGCCGCCCAAGGTGCTCACCGGCTATCTGTCCGAGCTGTGTGAGCGTGAAGGCGTCAATGTCGAACAGGCAGTGCTGCCACTGGTGGTGCGAGCCGGCGCCGGGTCCGTGCGGGATTCGCTCAGCGTGCTGGACCAGCTCCTCGGTGGTGCGGCCGAAGGTGGCGTGTCCTACCAGCAGGCGTCGGCACTGCTGGGATTCACCCCGGAATCGTTGCTCGACGACATCATGGACGCCTTGGCCGCCGGTGACGCGGGTGGCGTGTTCGCCACCATTGACAAGATCATCGAGGTGGGGCAGGACCCGAGACGTTTCGCCGAGGACCTGCTTCGCCGGCTACGTGACCTGGTGATCGTCAACGCCGTCCCGGATGCTGTCGAGAGTGGACTCTTGGCAGATGTTCCGGCCGACCAGTCCGAGCGGCTGCGCAGCCAGGCCGCCGGCCTCGGTTCTGGTGAACTGACCCGGGCCGCCGAGGTGATCGCCGAAGGGCTCACCGAGATGCGTGGAACCACCGCCCCGCGACTGCACCTGGAGTTGATGTGCGCCCGCGTCCTGCTACCCGGGGCGGACGTCGACGGTCGTGGTGTGCACGCCCGGCTGGACGCACTGGAACGACGACTCGGGCTTGGCGGCGCGGGGGAAATTGTGACTCAGGCACCCAGTCGATCGCGAGCCAGCTACGAGGACCGACCAGCCCAGCCAGCGGCAGATACGGCAGTACCGTCGACGACATCCGAGTCGACTTCGGGATCCTACGATTCAACCAGCACGCCGATGGCAGAAGGCAAGCCGGAGGGGCAGCAGTCGGAAGCGCCCGCAGGCGATGAGTCCCAGCGGTCGTCAGGCCCGCTGACCAGCCAGCGACCTGCCCGGCAACGACCTCACGTCCAGCGTCCGCCGGCGTCACCGCCGGTGGATCGCGAGGTGCCGAGCAATCGGCCGACGGTTCCCAAGGATCAGCAAGGCCGCCCCGGAGCGGATCCGGCAGCGTTCTCGACGGCGGACATGCGCAGGTTCTGGCCGCAGATTCTTGACGAGGTGAAGGCCCGCCGCAGGTTTGCCTGGATGCTGCTCAGCCAGAACACCAAGGTGCTGGACGTGCACGACGGTCGACTGGTCCTCGGATTTGCGAACCAGGGCGCCCGCGACCATTTCCTCTCAGGTGGCATCGACCAGCTACTGCGTCAGGCAATGGTGTCGGTGATCGCCGCCAGTTTGCAGGTCGAAGCGGTGCTGGACGGCGCGGACGCACCACCGACGCCCACCCAGCAGGTGCCGCCGCGGGCCTCGTCGACGCGCACGCCGGACGATCTCCCGGCCAATGTTCAACGGATCCGACCCCTTCAACAGGTCAGACCCGACGACGCTGGTGGTTCGACCGGCGGATTGGCTCCCACGGAATCCTCCGAGGCGGCATCGTCGCCCAGACGGGCGCCAGCGCCTCGACCCCGGCCCGACCCGTTGTCCACAGACGCGCGGAACGAACCGGATGACAGTGTCTCCGACGACGATGCTCCACTCGATGAAGATCCACAGAGCGCGGGGGAGCTGATCGCCAGCGAACTGGGTGCCGAGATCATCGAGGACGACAGCGAGTGAGCGGTGACCGGCAGGTCGACTCCCTCCTGTTGGTCTGAGCGCGTAATCTGCCAGAGACGCCATCCGGTTGGCGCAATCGCGCGTGAGACTTCACCGAATAGAGGAGACCGATGTTCCCTGAGGGCATGGACATGAACGCACTGCTCGCCCAGGCGCAGGCAATGCAGGCAGAGCTGCAGTCGGCGCAGAGTGAGCTGGCTGCCAGCGAATTCGTCGGCTCTGCGGGCGGTGATCTGGTGGAAGCAACCGTCACCGGAGGCGGTGAGTTGATCACGTTGTTGATCAAGCCCGAAGCCTGTGACCCCGAGGACACCGAATCCCTTTCAGATCTGATCATTGCGGCCGTGCGAGACGCCAACTCTCAGGCTCAGGCGCGCGCAGCGACCGTGATGCCCCAGATGCCTGAGCTGGGCTTCTGAGGAACAATGCGCTGCGGCGGGGGTGACGAGTGTACGAGGGTGCCGTTCAGGACCTGATCGACGAACTGGGGCAACTGCCAGGAGTGGGGCCGAAGAGCGCCCAGCGGATCGCCTTCCACCTGCTGGACGCTCCGTCGGAGGACGTGTTGCGCTTGGCTGAGGTGCTTCGTACGGTCAAGGAGAAGGCCAGGTTCTGCAGTGTCTGCTTCAACGTGTCCCAGGAAGACAGGTGCCGAGTCTGTCGCGACCCACGACGCGATGACACCGTCATCTGCGTGGTCGAGGAGAGCAAGGATGTCATTGCCGTCGAACGGACTCGGGAATTCCGCGGTCTTTACCACGTCCTGGGGGGTGCGATCTCACCCATTGACGGCCGGGGCCCTTCCGACCTGCACATCCGTGAGCTTCTGACACGCTTGGCGGACGGCACCGTCAGCGAGATCATTCTTGCCACCGACCCGAACACCGAAGGTGAAGCCACGGCCACCTATCTGAGCCGCCTGTTGAAGGACATGGGGCTGCGCATTTCGCGGCTCGCGTCCGGTTTGCCGGTGGGCGGTGACCTCGAGTACGCCGACGAGGTCACATTGGGTAGGGCGTTCGCGGGGCGTCGTTACCTGGACTCGCCCGCCAACCTGACCGCCCCCGCCTGACCGGCTTGACAGGTTCCGTCGTGGTCACCGATGGGGTTCATTGGGGATCGAGACGGTACCCCTCCCCGCGCACCGTAACGATCATCCTCGGCTCACGTGGATCAACTTCCAGTTTTGCCCGCAGCCTGCTCATCTGGGTGTCCAGCGGTCGACCCGTCACGGTGATCCCCTCATCGGTCCAGATGTGTCGGTGCAGCGTTCCACGTGACACTGCCTGGTTGGGAAAATAGGAGAGTTCGCGCAGCAGCCGGAACTCGGTGGGAGTCAGGGCGATCAGTTGATCGGCTGTCCGGACTGCTCGCGCCGCCTCATCCAGCACAGTCCGCCGTGCCTCGTCGAGGACAGTCACACCTTCCCGCACGGCGGCGGGGAGGCCGCTGCGCCGCAGCAGTGCTGACGTCCACGCCGTGAGGAGATCGGGGTCGACAGGGATGATCAGGTAGTTGTCGGCACCTGCTTCAAGTGCGGAGATCAGTGGCT
>JAGXHS010000032.1 GCA_024636075.1 Propionibacteriaceae bacterium | reverse complement strand
GTTGTGCAGAAAGGCTTCGAGGGTCGTGCTGATCGCCGATTGGAAGTCGTGGTTCAGCGGTGAGGAGGCGTCGAAACTGGACACCGCCCCAACCTTACCGGCGGTGTCGCCTAGGGTGTCGGGGTGCCAGTTTCCACCCGTGTGTCCCTCGCCGACCAGCTGCGCATGTCCAGCGCCCCGATCTTCGGTTTCGAGTTCTTTCCACCCAAGGACGACCAGGGAGTCGCACGGCTGACCCGGACAGTGCAGCACCTGGAGTCGTTGGCACCCGATTTCGTGTCCGTCACGTATGGCGCCAATGGCTCATCGAGGCAACGCACCATTGCCGCAACGGAGCGACTCCGGGAGACGTCGATCCGAACGGTGGCCCACCTGACCTGTGCCTCGCAGGCGGTGTCCGAGCTGAACGCCACTCTCGATCAGTACACCGCCGTCGGCGTGGACCACGTGCTGGCGATCCGCGGGGACATGCCGGGTGGGCCGACTGCCCCGTGGCAGCAGCACCCGAACGGTCTGGCCAATGCCACGGAACTGGTGCGGTTGGTCAAGTCTCACGGTGACTACTGTGTGGGCGTGGCAGCTTTTCCGGACCCGCATCCGGAGCACCGTGATCCGGATCTGGACGCGCGCCTCCTGTTGGACAAGGTGGAGGCCGGCGCCGAGTTCGCCATCTCCCAGTTGTTCTTCGATCCGGACAGCTACTTCGACCTGGTCGAACGGGTCCGTGACCTCGGCTGCCAGGTCCCGATCATTCCGGGAATAATGCCGCTGACCAGCCTGAACCAGATCCAGCGCTTCACCGAGCTCTCCGGTGCCGCGCTCCCGGCCCAGGTGGTCGAACGCCTGCGAGCTGCCGGTGATGACGCCGAACGGGTGCGGCACATCGGTTCCCGGATCGCCTCGGAGTTGGCCGTCACCCTGCTGCGTGGCGGTGCGCCAGGATTGCAGTTCTTCACCCAGAACCGCTCCACGGCTACTCGAGAAATCTTCTCCATGCTGCTGGAGCGTCGTTGGTGACGTCGATCGTCACCAGACGTTGTGTCGGGCGGGTCAACGCCACGTAGAGCATCCGCGCGCCGCCGGGCGACTCGGCGATGATGTCGTCGGGCGACACCACTATCACGCCGTCGTACTCCAGCCCCTTGGACTGCAACGGAGTGATCACCGTGGCCCGGTCAGCATGTCTGGTGAGTGCGGTCAGGGCGTCGGATTGACCGGCCAGCTGTTCGCGCAGCGACGGGGGACAAATCACTCCGATGGTGCCGTCCACCTGCCCGGCGAGTCGATCGACCGTCTCGTTGAGTGTGGTCACCAGACCGTCCGAGGTGGTGCTCAACAACTCTGGTTCGATGCCGGTGGTGCGCACGGCAGCAGGGAGATCCGCGGTGGGGAACACCGAGGTGATCAATGAGGCGGCGACGTTGAAGACTTCTGCCGGGCTGCGGTAGTTGGTGCTCAACCGGAACCGTCGCGAGGGACCGCTCCCGATCAGTTCGCGGATGGCCTGCGCGGTCTCGGCCGCATGCGCCCATGACGATTGGGCAGGATCCCCGACCAGAGTCCAACTCGCCTGCGGACCTCGACGACGGAGCATCCGCCACTGCATGGGTGAGATGTCCTGCGCCTCGTCCACCAGGACGTGGGCGAAGGTGCTGTGCGCTTCGTGGTCGGGATCGTTCTCCCGCTGGGTGCTCAGCCGGTCAGCCAGGGTCACCACCTCGGACACATCACGCATGCCCTCCAGGAACAGTTCGGGTTCGACGTCCTCTTCGGTGAATTCCGGGCCGATGATGTGCACCAGCTCGTCCAGCAGGGCGATGTCTGCGACGCTGTGACCGGGGTCGCCGAAACTTGCGGCGACCACATCTCGTTCCTCTGTGGTCAGTTTCGGCGCCACCACGTCGAGCAGCCCACGATCAGCCAGCCGCTCCAGCACCCGGTTGGCCGACAACGACGGCCACCACGCCATCAGCAACATCTGCCAGCTGGCCTGGCTCGTCACCAGGTCGTCGAAGGTCTCGCGGTCCATCTCGTGGGCTTCGGCGTCGAATTGCACCCACAGGGCGTTGAGTAGCGCCGTCTCCGCGGCGGGTCGTCCGAGGTTCACCCGGTGCCCGCTCAGCACGTCACGACGAATCCGGTCCAACCGCTGCGAGTCCAGGCCCAGAATGTCGCCCTTCACACTGACTCGGAGGCTGCGCGCCTCCCCAGCTGTCACCAGCGGTTCGTCAACAGCGCGTCTCAACACGGGCAGAATGCGCAAGCTTCCCTTGATCTCGGCGGCGGCGACGGAATCGACCCGCTCCGCCGTGGTGTCCAACACGTCAAGAGCCAGAGCGCCCATGGAGCGCAGCGTGACGGCGTCCTCACCGAGACTCGGCAGCACCCGTTCGATGTAGTTCATGAATGTGGCGGAGGGACCGACCACCAGCACCCCGCCGCGTTCCATCCGGCGACGGTTCGAGTACAGCAGGTAGGCCGCGCGGTGCAGGGCGACGACGGTCTTGCCCGTTCCGGGTCCGCCAGCGATCACTGTCACGCCCTGGTAGGGCGCGCGGATGGCCTCGTCCTGTTCCGCCTGGATCGTGGCGACGATGTCGCGCATCTGGTGGCCCCTGGCCCGCTTCAGTGCGGCCATCAGGGCTCCTTCGCCGACGACCACCAGGTCGGAGTCCACTGAGCCGTCCAACAGGTCGTCCTCGATGCCGATCACTTTCTCGAAGCGTGACCGCAGCACCCTCCGACGCACCACATCCATCGGTGAGCTCGGCGTGGCCCGGTAGAAGGGCTCGGCAGCCGGCGCGCGCCAGTCGATGACCAGGGGTTCGAACTCGTCGTCGCGCACACCCAACCGACCGATGTAGCGGGTCTCCTCAGTGCGTAGGTCCAGCCTTCCGAAGACCAGTCCTTCGTGCTCGGCGTCGAGTGACGCCAATCGTCGAGCGGACTGGAAGGCGAAGGCATCCCGTTCGAAGATGGCCGTGCCGTCCTCCTCCCGCAGGAAGTTTGCACGGTCGGTGCGAAAGCGGGAGCGCCCCTCATCCTGCACCCGCCGAGCAGAGGCCGCGGCTTCGGAGAGATGCTGGTACACGGTGTCGACATGGGCTTGCTCGGCCGCAATCTCGCGCTCCACCAGTGTTTCGGAGGCGTCTGTACTGGCGGGCGTGGGCTGGTTCAAATCTGGGACCTTATTCACGATGACGATCTACTTTACTCCAGCCGAGCGGTTGGTGGGCCGGATGTCTCGCCCGGTGAGGTGTTCGTGCAGGTCGTAGACCGCTAGAGCAGCGGCCAGAACTTCGGCCCACGGCTCATTCCCCCCAGCGCTGCTCGTCGAAGCCGTCCACTCGCCAGCTGCCGTGCGCAGGCTTCCGCGTCTGGTCCAGGCGGTGAAGCTGTCGGGCTCCAGACCCCAACCGAGATCGCGCGAGGTGTGGCGGTAGTCGTGACTGACGGCGAGACTGCGTCCATCGGCCAACGGTCGCCACCACGTCACCACCGGTGCCTCAAGGCGATGGTCGACAGTCTCGATGATGTGTCGCGCATCACCCGGATGGGTGCCGTACGTCTGCTGGTCGACCTGCGGGGCCAGAGCGGGCGAGGGGTCGCGTCGGGGCCAGCCCGCGGCGGGAATCTCGGGCACCGCTGTCAGCGCAACGTCAGCTTCGGCGTCGGTGCTGTGCACCTGAACCCTTCGCGTGGCGAGCCGATCGACCAGCACGTCGATCAACCTGGCAGCGGCGACCGGGCCCGCGTCGTCGGCGAGTTGCCATCTGGCGAAGGTCCGCTCCACATGCATCCGGCTGATCAACAGTGCAGGTGCCCGGCGGGAATCCGTGCCGGCTCGATGCCCAAGTGAGATGATCACCCTCGCCAGGTGCGGCTCCTGGACGCGGTGCGCCAGATCAGCGAGGGTCAGTCGGGACCAGAGGTCGGCACGGTGCTGTCGGGACAGCGGCGGGCGTGGCCGTTCCAGGCCGGTCATTCGTAGCGCCTGCCACAATTGATCCGCTTCGTCGAGCAGGGAGGTCCAGCGTCGTGCTGACTGTTCGCCGAGGGCCTTGGTGATGGCGATCTGCTGGCCAGCCCGATCCCCGGGCAGTGAGAGTTCCAGACCGTCGGCGAACTGGTGGATCGCTGCGGGTGCTTCCACGAGCCGCAGGCCGTGCCTGGTCACTTCCGTGGTGAAGTCGCGCCCGGATTTCCGCAGCAGATCCCTCCACACCGCCGGCAGCTGGAAGACCTGCGGAAGCTCATCGGACCGCGCTCCCACATCTGCGGCCTGGGTGGACAACACCACCTGATGCCCTGCCTTGGCGAGCCGTGCCGCAGCAGCGAGACCGGCGAGGGTGCCGCCGCGGACCTCGATCGTGCTCATCCACTCACAGCACGGCAGCGATGGCGTCGATCACCTTCGGCATGTTGTCCGAGTTCAGCGCGGCAATGCAGATCCGGCCGGAATCCAGGCCGTAGATGCCGAACTCGTCGTGGAGCCTGGTCATCTGCTCCTCGGACAAGCCGGAATAGCTGAACATGCCGTTCTGGGCAGTGACGTGGCTGAAATCGACATCGGGGCGGGCCGTGGCGAGTCCCGCAGCCAAGCCGGTTCGCATCAGCTTGATCCGGTCCCGCATGGCGCCCAACTCGGTTTCCCACTGGGCGCGCAGGCCCTGGTCGCTGAGCACCATCGAGACGATTGTGGCGCCGTGGGTGGGGGGGTTCGAGTATGTGGTGCGGACGATGATCTTCAGTTGGCTGAGCACCCGGGAGGCCTCGTCATTGTCGGCGCAGACCACGCTCAACGCCCCGACCCGTTCGCCGTACAGGCTGAACGTCTTGGAGAATGAGGTGGTGACGAAGGTGGTGGCACCGGTCTTCGCGAATTCACGCACCGGCGTTCCGTCCACCTCGATGCCAGTGGCCAGGCCCTGGTAGGCCATGTCCAGCAGCGGTACCAGGTCATTCTCGACCACCACTTCGCGGACGGCCGACCATTGCTCAGCGTTCAGGTCGTAGCCGGTGGGGTTGTGGCAGCAGGCGTGCAGCACCACGATGGTGCCCGACGCCGCGGCGCGCAGCGCGTCCAGCATGCCCTCCACGTCGACCCGGCGCTTCTCTTCGTCGTAGTAGGGATAGGTCTCCACCGTGAACCCGGCGCGGCTGAACAGGCTGCGGTGGTTCTCCCAGCTGGGGTCGGAGATCAGCACGGTCGCATCAGGATTCAGTTGGTAGAGGAAATCAGCGGCCACTTTCAGCGCGCCGGTGCCGCCGAGTGACTACACCACGGCCACCCGATCCCGGGTCACTGAGTCGTCGAACACCAACTTCGCCACCGCATCGTCGTAGGTCTTCAAGCCGTCGATCGGCAGGTATCCGTACGGCTTCCTCGACGCGATGATGGTGCTCTCGGCTTCCTGGACGCAGTCCAGCAGCGGAATCCGGCCGTTCTCGTCGGTGTATACGCCGCCCCCAAGGTTCACCTTGCCGTCGCGATGATCTTCCCTGAAGGTTTCGTTCAGGCCGAGGATCGGGTCTCGGGGTGCGCGTTCCACTGGGCTGAGCAGACTCATGCGACAAGCCTAGTGCTCACACCACGATGACCGCGACCGCTGAATCGTCCAGCACCACGGACTGCTCCATTTACTGGCGCGCGCGACCGCGACGCACCAGCAACACTGCACAGACCCCCAGGATCAGCGCCCAGGCCGTCACGTTGACGGTTACCACCCAGACCGATTCATGGCCCTCGGCGTTGTAGCCCTCGGTGAGCGGGTAGCGGGCCAGAGCGACGTAGCCGTACAACGGGGTGAAACGGGCGATCGACAACAGTGTGCCGGTCAGCGGTACGAAAACGTTGCCGAGGAAGGCGAGCACCACCAGGAAGCCGCCGGCTGCCCCCACTGCCGCCTCGGAACGGAACAGCAACCCGGCACACAACCCGTACAGCGACCAGACGATCGATCCACCGACCAGCGCCAGGATTCCGTAGAGCCAGACCCGCCAGGTGCCCTCCGCGCCGGTGAGGACCCCGAGCACGCATGTGAGCCCAATCGGGATGGTCGCAATGATCATCGCGACGATGGTCTTGATCGCCACGTACGACGAATCGGGGAGTGGGGTGAGTGCGAGTTGGCGACCCCAGCCCTGCATCCGTTCGACAGCCGCTCGACCTCCGATCCCTGAGGTTGCGGTGGCAGCGCCGTAGGCAGCCATCCCGATCATGATGTACATCGCGACGTTGCCGTTGCCAATAGGTTCGTTGGAATAGGACGTGGCTGCGCCGAAGACGAGGTATAAGAAGGCGGGCAGGATGGCGATGAAGAACACGGACGACAAGTCACGAACTACCCGCTTGATCTCCAGCCCGAGGAAGGTGGCATTCATCGGTTCTCCCCTGACGGTTCGGTCGTGAGGGTGACGAAGGCAGTCTCCAACGAGCCGGAGATGATCTCCAGCTGTCGTGCGCCCATCTGCTGCAGCATGGTCAGGGCGACGGTGTCTGAGTGTTCCATCGAGACGCTGACCTGGACCCGACCGTCTTCGAGTGAGGCGTCGCTGACGCCGGTCAGCGCGATGAGTTGTTCCAGACTGGCTGGATCGTCCAGTTCCGCAGTGATGGTTCTTCCCATCGCGTGGGCCCGGATCTGTTCGGTGGGTCCGTCGGCGACGATGTGGCCGCCAGCGATCAGCACGATGCGATGGGCGAAACTGTCGGCCTCCTCCAG
>JAGXHS010000031.1 GCA_024636075.1 Propionibacteriaceae bacterium | reverse complement strand
GCGGTCGTCCGACCGGCCACCGGTCGCCGGCGTTGCCAAGGCCGATCTGGTGCGGGATGCGGCCCGGCCGGCGACGACCCGGGAACGGTTCTACTTCGTGATGACCGACCGGTTCGCGAACGGCGACCCGGCCAATGACCGGGGCGGACTGGGCGGGGATCGGCTGACCACCGGATTCGACCCGTCCGACAAGGGCTTCTATCACGGCGGCGACCTGCAGGGGATCACTGATCGGCTCGACTACATTCAGGGTCTTGGCACCACCGCCATCTGGCTGACACCGCCGTTCGTGAACCGTCCCGTCCAGGGAGACCCCGACGTCAGCGCTGGGTACCACGGCTACTGGATCACGGATTTCACCGCCATCGATCCGCATCTGGGTGGTGACGACGCGATGAGGGCACTGATCGACGCCGCCCACTCGCGCGGCATGAAGGTCTACTTCGATGTGGTGGCGAATCACACCGCCGACGTGATCAAGTACTCCTCCGGAGACGGTTCCTACATCAGCAAGAGCCAGCAGCCCTACCGCACAGCCAGCGGGCAGGAGTTCGACGATGCCGGGGTGGCGGGCAGCGCGGACTTCCCGGAGCTGAACCTTGAGTCCTTCCCGTACACCCCCACCTACACCGATGAAGCGTCCCGGACACTCAAGAAGCCTGACTGGCTGAACGATCCCACCATGTACCACAACCGGGGGGAGTCCACCTTTGAGGGTGAATCGTCCCTGTACGGTGATTTCGCCGGGTTGGACGACCTATTCACCGAGCGACCTCAAGTGTCTGACGGGTTCGCCGACATCTACCGGGCCTGGGTCGACTACGGTGTCGACGGTTTCCGCATCGACACCGTCAAGCACGTCAACATGGAGTTCTGGCAGCACTTCTCCGACGAGATGGGCAAAGCCGCGAAAGCAGCCGGCCAGGACGATTTCTTCATGTTCGGCGAGGTGTACAGCTCCGACCCGGGGACGATCTCGCAATACACCACCACTGGACGGCTGCCCGGCGCACTTGACTTCGGCTTCCAGTCAGTCGCCCTTGACTGGTTGAAGGGCGGCGCGGCCAGCGGGCTGGAGCAGCTCTATGCCCAGGACGACTTCTACCTGGACCAGGATTCCAACGCCTACCAGCTGGCCACCTTCCTCGGAAACCACGACCTCGGCCGGATCGGGTACCTGCTGGGCACCGAAGCCGGTGAGGAACTCATCGCACGTTCCCAACTGGGTCATTCGCTGATGTACCTGACACGGGGCCAACCGGTCGTCCAGTGGGGTGACGAACAGGGCTTCGTGGGCACCGGCGGTGACAAGGATGCCCGGCAGGACATGTTCGCCACCCGGACCGATGAGTACGCGCAGCAGCCACTGATCGACGGCAGTCAGTTCGGAGCCGAGGAGCACTACGGCGAGACTGCTCCGCTGTACGACCACATTGCCGCCCTGGCCAGTTTGGTGGAACAGCACCCGGCACTCGCCGACGGCGCCCAGATCACCAGGGTCGCGTCCCCCGGGGCCGGCATCTTCGCCGTCAGCAGGATCGATGCCACCTCCGGAGTAGAGTACATCGTGGTGCTGAACAACGACACAGCCGAAGCCAGCGCCACTTTCGACACCTACAGTCGGGACGGAGCGTTCAGTCACGTGTACGGACCGATCGGCGAGATCATCGCGCAGGAACAGGGTCGGGTCACCGTCAAGGTCCCGGCGCTCAGTGCAGTGGTGTGGCAGGCGACGGGCCCGATGAGCGCTCCCTGCACCGCCGATGTCGCACTGATGCAGCCGGGCGGGGGCACGGTGTCGACGGCGGCACAACTGCGAGCCACCAGCGACTCCGGTTGTTTCACCCAGATCACCTTCGCCGTCAGGCAGCAAGGCGAGGAAACCTGGCAGCCGCTCGGCACCGATGACGCGCCACCCTTCGGCCTGTACCACGATGTCAGCCATTTGGCCGACAACACCGAACTGGAGTACATCGCAGTGGCCAGGTTCGCCGACGGCAGCACTGCGGAGGCCACCAGCAGCGCCGTGGTGCGGCAGTAGATGAGCCTCCCACTGCACGCTCGGGCCGTCTGGCTCGAACCCGATGTCATCGCGCTGCCCCGAACAGCGCTCGCGGGGAGTGCCAGCCACCGATTGCACTGCTCACTACGAGGCGATCTGACACTCCTCGACGGTCACTTGCACGGTTGTGCCGGCCCATGCGTGCAGCTCACCGATGCCGGAGCCCTCCCCCGCGAGCTGACCAAGCCGTACCCCCACCTGGCGGGACACCAGCTGCTGCGGCTGCCGCCCGAGGCGACCCACTCGGTGCCGGAGATGCTCACCGGCCAACTGATCCTCACCAGCGAACAGCACGGTGCCCCGGTCGAGGCGACCGGCGTCCAGACGGCTGCGGTGCTTGACTACTTGTACGCCGAGGATGCGCGCAGCAACCGATACGGGGCACACTTCAGGGCCGACGGCATCGAGCTGCGGCTGTGGGCACCGACGGCACAGTCGGTGGCGCTGCTCACCTGGCCCGCGGAGTCGGGCGCCGCGCCGGACGTGTCGACTGCCGTTCGCCACCCGATGCTTCGAGCCTCGGACGGTTCCTGGTCTGCGGTGCTGTCCGCCGACTGGGTGAACGCGCGCTACCTGTTCGAGGTGCAGGTCTTCGTCGCCAGCACCTCGGAGGTGGAGCGCAACCTGGTCACCGACCCGTACTCGGTGGCCCTGACGCTGGACAGCCAACGCTCGGTTCTGGTGGATCTGGGAGATCCCCGCTGGCAACCCTCAGGCTGGCTCTCCAGCTGGGGGCCGGCTCTGCGGCAGCTGGTGGACGCCACCGTGTACGAGCTGCACGTCCGCGACTTCTCCATCAGCGACGACCAGGTGCCCGAGTCGCTGCGCGGCGGCTATCTCGCCTTCGGCCGGGAGGGCCACGGTCGGCGGCACCTGTCGATGTTGGCGGCCGCCGGGCTGAACACGGTGCACCTGCTGCCCTGCTTCGACTCCACCTGCATCCCTGAGGACCCGTCCCAACGGCGCGAACCGGGCTGGGGCCTGGGTGACCTGCCGCCGGACAGCGCCGAGCAGCAGATGCGGATCGCTCTCACCGCCGACGTCGATGGCTTCAACTGGGGCTATGACCCCTGGCACTGGATGACGCCGGAAGGCAGCTACACATCCTCGGCGGCCCGCGCCGACGGCGGACACCGGTTGCTGGAGTTTCGCACCATGATCAGCTCGCTGCACGACATCGGGCTGCGGGTGGTGCTGGATCAGGTCTACACCGGCGCCGCGGGTGCCGGCCAGGATACGACATCGGTGCTGGACCGGATCGTTCCCGGCTATTACCACCGCTTGGACCAAGACGGTCAGATCACCCGTTCCACAGTGCACTACAACGTCGCCGCCGAACATGCGATGGCAGAGAAGCTGATGGTCGATTCCGTGCTGCACTGGGTGCGCCAGCACCACGTGGACGGATTCCGATTCGATCTGATGGGCCACTCCAGCGCTGCGAACATGCTTGCCGTCCGCACAGCACTCGACAACCTCACTGTCGAGGAGGACGGCATCGACGGCTCTCAGGTGTACCTGTACGGCGAGGGCTGGAATTTCGGCGAGGTCGCCGACAACGCCCGTTTCCAGCAGGCCTGCCAGGGCCAGACACACGACTCGAGGGTGGCGACCTTCACCGATCGGCTGCGCGACGCGATTCGCGGCGGCCGGCCGATGGACAAACTCGGCACCCGTCAGGGCTTCGCCACCGGCCTGTGCGAACAAGACGAGCCGCACCGGCCCATTGCGGACATTGACGCTGCCACCGTGATGATCCGGCTGGGGCTCGCCGGGAACCTGCGCAGTTATCGCCAGCAGGTCGCCGCCGACCGATGGCGCCGTGGTGACCATCTCCCCTACTCCGGGCAGCAGGCCGGCTACGCCGACGAGCCGTGGGATGTGATCAGCTACGTCGGCGCCCACGACAACGAGACCCTGTGGGACACGCTGCTGTTCAAACTGCCGGCGGGGCTGTCGATCAGCGACCGGGTGCGAATGAATACCCTGGCCTTGGCGCTGGTGACACTGTCCCAGACACCGGTGCTGTGGCACGCGGGGGTCGACCTGCTGCGCAGCAAGAGCCTGGATCGCAACTCCTACAACTCCGGTGACTGGTTCAACCGGCTGGACTGGACCGGGCAGGACAACGGCTTCGCCCGAGGTCTGCCCCCTGCGGCGGACAACGCCGCCCGCTGGAACCGGATGGCCCCACTGCTGGCCAATCCCGCACTGCGCTGTGGCATCGACGATGTGCAGCAGGCACGCTCGGCGGCACTGGATCTGCTCCGGCTGCGGTTCTCCAGCCCGCTGTTCCGCCTGGGCAGCGCCCATTTGATCCGCCAGAAGGTGCACTTCCCACTCAGCGGCACACCCCTCCATCGACCGGGAACCATCCTGATGCACCTCGATGACACCCGGGGTGAGCCAGTCGACAGCACCCGCGCGGGTCTGCTGGTGGGCTTCAACGCCCAGCCGGCCTCGGCTCGGCTGCTCCTGCCGACCCTGCGCGGGATCAACTGTCGATTGCACCAGGTTCATCTCGACGGCGCCGATCTCGTGGTGCGGAACACCACGTGGGATGCTGCGACGGGTCGATTGGATCTGCCCGGCCGAACAGTGGCCGTGCTGGACGTGCTGGGCGGCCCGAGACACGGCTGAGCCGCGCCCTGTCCTGCGCGAAACAACAACTGTCTTGCGAAACGACAACTGCCCGCCACCTGCGAACAGGCGACGGGCAGTTCAAGTCAGTCGATCAGTTGTCCGACTTCTCGGCGTCATCTTCCACGACCGGGATCAGCGACAGCTTGCCGCGATCGTCGATCTCGGAGATCTCCACCTGCAGCTTCTGACCCACCGAGACCACGTCCTCGACGCTCTCCACGCGCTGGCCACCGGCCAGGGAGCGCAGCTTCGAGATGTGCAGCAGGCCATCCTTGCCGGGCAGCAGTGAGACGAAGGCACCGAAGGCGGTGATCTTGACGACCGTACCCAGGTAGCGTTCGCCCTTCTCCGGCATCTGCGGGTTGGCGATGGCGTTGATCATCGATCGGGCGGACTCTGCAGCGGTGCCCTCTTCGGCGCCGATGTAGATGGTGCCGTCGTCCTCGATGGTGATCTTGGCGCCGGTGTCGTCCTGGATCTGGTTGATCATCTTGCCCTTGGGGCCGATGACCGCGCCGATCTGGTCGACCGGGATCTTGATCGAGATGATCCGCGGGGCGTGCGGGGACATCTCGTCCGGCGCGTCGATCGCCTCGTGCATCACGTCGAGGATGTGCAGTCGGGCCTCCTTGGCCTGGGTG
>JAGXHS010000001.1 GCA_024636075.1 Propionibacteriaceae bacterium | reverse complement strand
TCCCCGCACCAGTAGCTTTCCACGATCGGCAGCTCGAGATCCGCATCCATGAAGTGCCTCGCCACGGCTGGCATGAGACCAGCCAGACCCGGGTTCTCCAGCACTCCTGAGCCGAGCGGATTTGCCACGCTGACGGTGCCGCGTCGGACGGCCTCAACCAGACCGGGAACTCCCAGACGTGAATCGCCTCGTAGATCGAGCGGGTCGCACCACGGGGCATCAACCCGTCGCAACAGGACGTCGATTTGCTCGTCCCGACCAGTGGTGCGGCGCCAGATCTCTCCGTCGCGCATGTCCAGGTCGTCGCTCTCCACCATCGGAAAGCCCAGCAGCGTCGCCAGGAAGGCTTGGTCGTAGGCAGTTTCGCTCTCGCTGCCCGGAGACAACATCACTACCCTGGGCGTTTCGTCACTCGTGGGCGCGGAGGCCATCAGGGCGTCGCTCATCAGGTGGAAGAAACCACGCAACCGTGCGAGATCGGTCTCCCGGTGCAGCCCTGCCATCACCCTGGTGACGATCCGGCGGGTTGCCATGGCATACCCCGCACCGCTGGGGGCTTCTGCGCGGTCACCGAAAACGGTCCAGAAACCGTTGGAATCCCGACTCAGGTCGGTCGCCACCTGGATCAACTGGCGCGGACCGGGCAGCATCAGGCCGTCGACCTGACGGATGAAGCCTGGATGGGCGGTGAGCATCTTGGCCGGGATCACGCCATGCCGAATCAGCGTTCGCGCACCGTAGAGGTCGGCCAAGACCAGATCCAGCAGTTCGGCGCGCTGCTGGACACCCGATTCCACAATCGCCCACTCGCTCGGTCCGATCACGACCGGCAGGGGATCGATCACCCAGTTGCGGCCCTGCATGCCGTCGCCGCCGGTGCCGTAGGTGATGCCGTCCTCGTCCACCAAACGGCGCGCCTGAGCTCGACGCGCCAGCAGCCCCGTCTGCCCCACCACTTCGATGCGATGAGCCAGCCCGCGCTGCGCGGAGTCGCGCAAACCCTCGCCGGTGACAAGTTCGTCGACGCTCGACGGGGTGCGCAGTGGCAGCGTCAAACGATAGCGCCCAAGCAGCTCGTCGGCGCTCAGGTGCTCAACGCTCATGCGATCAGCCTAATGGGAGTGTAAAGCCTCCGCGGGTGGAGTCATTCGATCACTGCATGTGGGTGAGCTGCGCCACATCATCGGTGGGAATGCCGTCCTCACTCACCGCCATGACAGTCATCTGGGTGAGCTGGGCCAAGCCCCGCTGCACCGTCATGAAGGCGGTGTCGGCCGCATCGCGCCCGGTGGCGATGCGCAGCAGGGTCTGCCGCGGAGCCATGGCGGTTGCGTCGACAACGTTCCACTGCCCATCGATCAGGGCCTCCGCAACGGCGTGGAAGTCCATCGGCTGCAGGCCGGGTGCGTAGGCCGAGACCAGCCGTGCCGGAACGTTGCGTGCTCGCAACAGCGACACCACCAGATGCGCGTAATCCCGACAGACCCCTCGGCGACTCAGGAAAGCGTGCACCGCACCGTCTGTGGGTCGGCTGGATCCGCTGATGTAGCTGAGCTTTTGACCCACCCACGAACTGACTGCGTCGAGTAGCTCCTTGCCGTCGAGGGTCCCGAAGTCGGCGAAGGCCACCGGGGCCAGGGTGTCCGAATCGCAGTAACGGCTGGGCCGGCGGTAGAGGACGTCCTCCAGAGCCGTGGCGGTGAGGCGGTCAGCGACGCCGTCCACGGTGGCGCGGTAGTCGAGCGCCAGGTTGCCCGTCGGCACGCCCTCTGTGAGGTGCAGCCGGGTGCCGGCGACGTCGCTGAGTTCGCCGACGTCGACACGCTGGCCGTCTACCGTGACCGTCAGTTCCTCGTCAGTGATCGGAAGCGACTCGGCGACTGCCACCGACCAGACGATGTCGGCCGGGGCGGTCACGGTTATCTCGAGGTGCGCGCTCACATGTCGAATCACGGGCGTTCCTCCTGCGTTCAATCGGTACGGGCGAGTTGGCTGGAGTGCAGCCGGGCGGGCACAGGATCACAAGAGCGATCGCAGCACGTACTGCAGGATGCCCCCGTGAGTGTAGTAGCCCCTCTCCCCCGGTGTGTCGATCCGCACCAGGGCCTTGAACTCCGTCGTCGTTCCGTCCTCGGCAGTGGCCACGACTGCCACCGACTCGGGAATGGCGTCATTCAGCTCACTGACGCCGATGATCGCGAAGGTCTCCTCGCCGGTGAGCCCCAACGACTCCACCGAGTCACCCTCGGCGAACTGCAGCGGCAACACACCCATGCCGATCAGATTGGAACGATGGATCCGCTCGTAGCTCTGCGCGATGACCGCCTTGACGCCCAGCAGCAGGGTGCCCTTCGCTGCCCAGTCGCGGGATGACCCCGAGCCGTACTCGGTGCCGGCGAGAACGATCAGCGGAATCCCGGCCTCCTGGTAGGACTCGGAGGCCTCGAAGACCGTGGTCACCGGTTTGTCGTCCTTGGTGAAGTCGCGAGTAAAGCCGCCCTCGGTGCCTTCGGCCAGTTGGTTGCGAAGACGAATGTTGGCGAAGGTGCCACGGATCATCACCTCGTGGTTGCCACGGCGGGAGCCGTACGAGTTGAAGTCGCGACGCTGGACACCGTGTGCGGTGAGGTACTTGCCCGCAGGGCTGTTCGACTTGATCGCGCCAGCCGGGGAGATGTGGTCGGTCGTCACCGAATCCCCGAGCTTCAACAGCACCCGAGCGCCGGAGATGTCGCCGACCGGCTGCGGCTCCACCGGCATTCCCTCGAAGTAGGGGGGTCTGCGGACGTAGGTGGAGTGCTCGTCCCACTCGAACAGATCGCCCTCCGGCGTGGCCAAGGCGTGCCAGCGCTCCTCTCCGGCGAACACGTCGGCATAGCCCGTGTGGTACATCTCGGCGTTGATCGACGAGGCCACCACTTCGTCGATCTCCTGCTGTGAGGGCCAGATGTCGGAGAGGTAGACCTCTTCACCATCCGAGCCGGTGCCCAGCGGATCGTTGAGCAGATCGATGTTCATGGTGCCGGCCAACGCGTACGCCACCACCAGCGGCGGGCTGGCCAGGTAGTTCATCTTCACATCGGGGTTGATCCGGCCCTCGAAGTTGCGGTTGCCGGAGAGCACCGACACGACCGCCAGGTCATTGTCCTGAACGGCTTCGGAGACTTCCGGGATCAGCGGGCCCGAGTTGCCGATGCAGGTGGTGCAGCCGTAGCCGACGAGGTCGAAGTCGAGTTCGTTGAGGTACTTGTCCAGACCAGACTTCGCGTAGTAGTCGGTGACCACCTTCGAACCGGGCGCCAGAGTCGTTTTCACCCACGGCTTGCGACGCAGACCCTTGTCGTAGGCCTTCTTGGCCAGCAGCGCCGCACCCAGCATCACGCTCGGATTGGAAGTGTTCGTGCAGGACGTGATGGCGGCAATGGTGACCGCACCGTTGTCCAGTTCGAAGCTCTCGCCATCACTGAGCGTCACCTGCGCTGGGGAGGTCTTGTCGGACGTGTAGCCGCCCACGGTCTCGGTGAACTTCTGCTTGGCCTCGGAAACCTTGATCCGGTCCTGCGGACGCTTCGGGCCAGCGATGCTGGGCACCACGCTCGACAGGTCGAGTTCGAGATACTCACTGAAGCGCGGTTCCTTGTTCGGATCGTGCCACAGACCCTGTTCCTTGGCGTAGGCCTCCACCAGTGCGATCTGATGCTCGTCGCGACCGGTCAGCCGCAGGTAGTCCGTGGTGTTCTCGTCGATCGGGAAGATGGCGATGGTGGAGCCGTACTCCGGGCTCATGTTGCCGATGGTGGCCCGGTTTGCGAGCGGTACCGACGCAACGCCCGGTCCGTAGAACTCGACAAACTTCCCGACCGCGCCGTGTTGGCGCAGCATGTCGGTGATGGTCAGGACCAGGTCGGTGGCGGTGGCACCTTCGGGCAGCTGACCGGACAGCTTGAAGCCGACCACGCGCGGGATCAGCATGGACACCGACTGACCGAGCATGGCGGCCTCGGCCTCGATGCCGCCGACACCCCAACCCACCACGCCGAGGCCGTTGACCATCGGGGTGTGCGAATCTGTTCCAACCAGGGAATCCGGGTAGGCCAACTGCTGGCCGTCCACCTCGCGGGAGAACACCACCCGCGCCAAATGCTCGATGTTCACCTGGTGCACGATGCCGGTGCCTGGCGGAACGACCTTGAAATCGCGGAAGGCTCCCTGACCCCAGCGCAGGAACTGGTAGCGCTCGCCATTGCGCTCGTACTCCAGTTCGACATTGCGTTCGAAGGCGTCAGGGGTGCCGAACAAGTCAGCGATCACCGAGTGGTCGATCACCATCTCCGCCGGCGACAGCGGGTTGATTTTGTCAGGGCTGCCTCCGAGTTCCTGCATCGCCTCACGCATCACGGCCAGGTCAACGATGCACGGAACGCCGGTGAAGTCCTGCATGATCACCCGTGCCGGGGTGAACTGGATCTCTCGGTCCGGTTTGCTGTCGGGGTCCCAGTTGCCCAGAGCAGTGATGTCCTCGGCGGTGATGTTCTCACCGTCCTCGGTGCGCAGCAGGTTCTCCAGCAGCACCTTCAGGCTGTAGGGCAGGGAATCCTGACCCTCAACCGCATCCAGCCGATAGATCTGGTACGGCTTGCCCTCAACGTCGAGGGTGTCGCGTGCATCGAAACTGTTGACACTCATGGTCTCTCCCTGTCCCTCAAGAAGTATCTGTCCCTCAAAAGGTTATTTGCCCCTCAAGAATTATCTTGACGTCAAGATATCACGTTCAATAGGCCCCTCCCACCCCGCACGGGTGCCGAGGCAGGTAGTCCGGCACCAGTCTCCCACCCATCACAGGCGGTCGCACGGAAGCCGCTCAGGTCACGCCGGCTCAGGATCTGCTGACTGCAGCAAGGCACTCCATGTGGTGCGTCATCGGAAACAGGTCCCAGGCCTCGATGTGGTCGGCATGCCATCCGGCGCGTTCGAAAGTGGCCAGATCGCGTGCGAGCGCTGCAGGATCACAGGCCACGTAGCAGATCGTTCGGGCACTTCCTCGTGCCAGCGCTCGAACGACGTGTTCCCCGGCCCCCGACCGTGGTGGATCAAGGACCACCAGATCGGCATCGCGGGCGAGCCTCTCGGTGACCTTCGCGACCGGAGCGGCAATGAAGACTGCCGAGGGCACGTTGCGGCGTGCCCACTTCACCGATTCGCGATTGGCCTCCACGCCTGTCACCCGGGCACCGCGACCGACGAGCTGCCCGGCGAAGAGCCCGACGCCGCAGTAGAGGTCCAGCACGTGATCGTTCGCTGTCGGATCCAACAAGTCCAGTACCCGATTGCTCAGCAGTTCGGCCGCGGAAGGATGCCCCTGCCAGAATCCGGATGCGGGCAATTGGTAGTCCACCATTCCCACGGTTTGGGTGACCACGGTCGCGGCCTCGGCAGCGCCTCCGGGCGCGCAAATCATCACGTCGTCGGCGACTGTGGCGAGCAGTTCGACGTCGCCCGGCTGGGAAGCAGCAAGCTCCGCCAGCTCGTCGGCGGAGGGTCCTTCCGGATGAGCGATGGGGCATCCATTGGCTGGCAGTTCCACCATCCGGTGGGAGCGGTGTGCCCGCAATCCCACCACGCCCCGCTGGGTCTGGTAACGCATCCTGGTGCGCCAACCCAGCCCGTCGGGGACATCGGGGACTCCCCCGACCGCCTGCACCTCCCCCACCCACTCGATTCCGGCGAGACGCTGCAACTGTTCGGCCAGTACGGCCGTCTTCAACTGGCGCTGGCCGGTGAGACTGACGTGCTGGAAGTCGCAGCCGCCACACCGCCCGGAGACCGGGCACCGGCTCGCGACGCGGTCCGGACTCGATTGCTGGATCGTGACGACATCTGCTCGCCAGAAGCGCTTGTTCGTGGTGTCGGTGATCCGTGCGGTGACGACTTCGCCGGGCAGGCCGTGTCGTACGAAAACCACCCGGGAGTCGAGC
>JAGXHS010000030.1 GCA_024636075.1 Propionibacteriaceae bacterium | reverse complement strand
CGGAGATGTGTATAAGAGACAGGTCTCGGCCAGTCGCTGACAGCGGATCAGCAACGTCTGGGTCGCCTCCTCGAAGGCTTCGTCGGCGTCCATCCGCCGGAGTTCTTCGGTGATCAGTTCGTTGAGCGAGCGCCGATTCAGGGCCACTTTTCGGGACGGCTGCTCGGGAATACTGTAGGTCGCCACACTGGCGCCCGGCTCCCGGGCCACCACGATGTCCCCTTCCTTGGTGCTCAACCTCACTTCTGTCAGGCCCGGGCCTTCAGAATTCTTGCGCTCCACCTCGACTCCGAGCCGGGCCTCAAGCCATGCCGCCATCAACTCGGCGGGTGCGTTTCGCTCGGCAGCCGAGACCGTCACCATGGTCACCTCGGCGGGATACTGATCGACGCCCGCAGCCAGCAGTGCCCGCCACGGCGTCAGTCGGGTCCAGGTGAGGTCGGTGTCACCCGGGGCGTGGTGCTCGGCCCGGATGCGCATCGCCCGCAACGGGTCGATGGCTCCGCTGGCGTCGGTGACGCGACGAGTGGCCAGGACGCCGATCTGGTCAGCAGCCGGGTCACGGGGCGATTCGTGCGGCCACCAGACGACCACCGGAGAGTCGGGCAGCAGCAATGGCAGCACCACGCTGTCGGCGTGCGCCTCCAATTCGCCCTTGGCACGCAACGTGATCACCTCACCGGGGATCTCGGCCGACATGTGGATGACCGCATCCAATCCGGAGTCCTCGGCGTCGCGTTGTTCCATCAACACCAGAACTCGGGAGGGGTGTTCCGCGCCGGCCGCCAGACTCGCCAGATACACCTGCTCGAAGTGTTTCTCGTCGGTCACCACCACCAAAGTGAACACCATCCCGCTGGTGAACCGGGTACGACGTGTCTTGAGCAGCTCAGAAGAGATCTCTGCGGCGCTGGTGTCGGTCAGCTCTATCGTCATCTGCCTTCCTCGGTCATGGGCGTCGCCAGACGAAACCGTCGCGCGCCAGCATCTCGACACCCGACTTCGGACCCCAGGTTCCGGCGGGGTACATCTCGGGTTGTTGGCCGGTGCTGGCCCAGTGGTCAAGAACAGGATCGAGGATCTGCCAGGACAGCTCAACCTCCTCGTGCTGCGGAAACAGCGGCGGATCGCCGAGCAGCACGTCCAGGATCAACCTTTCGTAGGCCTCGGGGCTGGACTCGGTGAACGAGCCACCGTAGGCGAAGTCCATGCTGACCTCGCGGATCTCCATCTGGGTACTCGGCACCTTCGCCCCGAAACGCATCGTGATGCCCTCATCGGGTTGGATGCGCATCACCAAGGCATTGGTGCCCAGCTCCTCCGTCTCGGTGTCGTTGAACGGCAGATGGGGCGCCCGCTTGAAGATCAATGCCACCTCGGTGACCCTGCGGGGCATCCGCTTCGCTGTCCGCAGGTAGAACGGAACACCTGCCCATCGACGGTTGTCGACGTCCACCCGGATGGCTGCATAGGTCTCTGTGATCGTCTTGGGGTCGATGCCGTCCTCCGCGAGGAAGCCCTGCACCGGCTTGCCGCCCTGCCAGCCCGGTCCGTACTGTCCTCGGGCGGTGTGCTTCTCGAAGTCGGGCGTCGGCTTGGCCGCCGCCAACACCTTCTGCTTCTCGGCCCTCAACTGGCGGGCGTTGAAACTGGTTGGCTCCTCCATCGCAGTGAGGGCCATCAGTTGCAGCAGATGGTTCTGGATGACGTCCCTGGCGGCTCCGACGCCGTCGTAGTAGCCGGCCCTGCCGCCGATGCCGATGTCCTCGGCCATGCTGATCTGCACGTGGGAGATGTAGTTGTTGTTCCAGACCGGCTCGAACATCTGGTTGGCAAACCGGAAGGCCAACATGTTCTGGACAGTTTCCTTGCCCAGGTAGTGGTCGATCCGGAAGACCGACTCCGAGGGGAAAACCGACCCGACGATCCGGTTCAGCTCCCGGGCGCTGGCTAGATCGTGACCGAATGGCTTCTCGATCACTACCCGGTTCCAGGTCTCTTCGCTCTGCTCCGCGAGGCCATGTTCCCTCAGCTGGCCCACCACCTGATCGAAGAAGGTGGGCGGAATGGACAGATAGTAGGCGTGGTTCCCGCCGGTGCCGCGACATTCGTCGAGATCGCGGATGGTCCTCTTCAAGCGGGTGAATGCGTCGTCATCGCTGAATTCTCCCGGTACGAATCGGATGCCTTCCAGCAGTTGCTGCCAGACCTCTTCCCGGAAAGGTGTGCGGGCGTACTTCTTCACCGCGTCGTGCACCTGCTTGGCGAAGTCCTGGTCCGCCCAATCGCGGCGCGCGAAACCGACCAGACCAAATCCCGGAGGCAGCAGACCTCGATTCGCCAAGTCGTACACGGCTGGCATCAGCTTCTTGCGGGACAGGTCCCCGGTGACGCCGAAGATGACCAGTACACTCGGCCCGGCGATTCGGGGGAGTCGACGGTCCTGAGGGTCCCGGAGCGGGTTGTCGGGATTCTCGGCGGTCACTTCGCCGCCGGTCTCAGCCGAGTGCGGACTGGACAGTGGCGACCAGCTCGTCCCATGACGCCACGAACTTGTCGACTCCCTCGTTCTCCAACTGTTCGCTCGTTCCGTCGAGATCGACGCCGACCGCCTCCAGTCGCTGCAGGGTCCGGACTGCCCCTACGAGGTTTGCCCGGATGGTGTCGCCCTTCACCAAACCGTGGTCGGCGGTAGCCTCGAGGGTGTTCTCCGGCATGGTGTTCACGCACTGTGAGGACACCAACTCCGTCACGTACATGGTGTCGGGGTAGTCCGGGTTCTTGACCCCGGTGGAGGCCCACAACGGCCGTTGCACCGCCGCTCCGGCTTTCTCCAACTCCTCCCAGCGGGCGCCCTTCTTCATTTCCAACCATTCGGCGTAGGCGGCGCGAGCGTTGGCCACACCAGCCTTGCCACGCAGCTTCAACGCCTGGTCCGTACCGATCCCCTCCAGACGCTTGTCGATCTCGACGTCCACCCGGGAGATGAAGAACGATGCCACGGAGTGGATCTTGCTCAGGTCCTTGCCCGCCTGCTGCGCGTCCTCCAGGCCGGCCAGCCAGGCGTCCAACACCTCGCGGTAGCGCTGGATGGAGAAGATCAGGGTGACGTTGACGCTGATTCCGGCGGCCAGCGTCTGCCGAATCGCAGGCAATCCTTCCTTTGTGGCGGGAATCTTGATCAGTACGTTCTCCCGGTCCACCATCGAGTGCAGCAACGCGGCCTGTTCAATCGTGGCTTCCGTCGCGCGGGCCAGACCCGGTTCGACCTCTATCGACACCCGACCGTCGTAACCGTCGGTGGCAGCGTAGGTCTTGCTGAACAGGTCGCAGGCGTCGCGCACGTCGGTGGTGGTCAACTGGCGGATCGCTTCGTCCAGATCTGTACCCTTCAGCTCCTTGACCTGCTCGGCATAGGCATCGCCGTCGGAGAGGGCGCTGGCGAAGATGCTGGGGTTCGTGGTGACCCCCACAACGTTCTTCTTGGCGATCAGCTGCCGCAGGTTGCCCGAGGTGAGCCGCTCCCGGGAGAGATCGTCCAGCCAGATGGAAACCCCGGCCCCAGATAGGTCTTTCAGATTCTGGTTCATGTATCCACACTGTAATGGCCGCATCTGGCCAGCGTCAGGAATCGTGTCACTTGCAGCACCCGACGTACACTTCGTAACCATATGAGCAGATCAAACACCATGACCCCGACGCAGTCGGCGCCCCAGACGCGCGTGTGGGCGATCGACGTGCTGCGGGCCTATGTGGCGCTCACCAAGCCACGGATCATCGAACTGTTGCTGATCACCACTCTCCCGGCCATGTTCCTCGCTGCCGGTGGCCTTCCGCCGTGGCAGGTCGCACTGTGGACCATGTTGGGCGGCCTTTTTGCCGCCGCCAGCGCCAACACGTTCAACTGTGTGTTGGATCGCGACATCGACGAGATCATGCGCCGCACCCGGCGCCGGCCGCTGCCGCGGCATGTGGTCCCTCCAGTGAGCGCCACCATCTTCGGTGTACTGCTCGGTGTGTTGGCCACCCTGACACTCGGGTTCGGCGCCAACTGGCTGTCGGCGGGACTGGCTCTGGGTGCCAACGTCTTCTATGTGCTGGTCTACACCCTCTGGTTGAAGAGGCGTACCTCGCAGAACATCGTCTGGGGTGGGATCGCAGGCTGTTTCCCGCCATTGATCGGATGGACTGCCATCACGGGACGGATTGACTGGGCGCCACTGGTGCTGTTCGCAATCGTGTTCTTCTGGACCCCACCGCACACCTGGGCGCTGGCCTTCCGCTACCGCGACGACTACGCCGCCGCGGGTGTGCCGATGCTGCCGGTGGTGATGGCAGCGCCGCGCGTCGCGTGGCGCATCCTGCTGTACAGCGTTGCCACTGTCGTGTGCTCACTGCCCGTCTGGCCGGCCGCCGACACCGGCTGGCTGTACCCGTCGGTCGCCGCTGTGGCCGGGGCTGCCCTTCTGGTCGAAGCGGTCGAGCTGCTGCGCCGCGCGCGGGCTGGCATGGAAGGTCCGCAACTCAAGGCAATGCGGCTGTTCCACTGGTCGAATTCCTACCTGGCGCTGGTCTTCGTGGCCGCCGCGGTGGACCCACTCATCTTCTGAGCCGAACCGATACCGAACAGCAGTGCCGAGGCTGCCGTGGTCACGATGCCAATCCCCAACATGTGTAGCATCACCAGCACAGTCGGCAGGTGCGTGAAGAACTGCAGGTAGCCGATGGCACCCTGCAGGATGCCGCTGGCCAACAGCGCCAAACCCAGCCGCGACACGATCCGATGTCCCTGGCGGAGCGCCGCCAGGACCACCAGAACGGTGCCGCCCATCGCGATCCACACTGCCAGAGCATGGATCTGGGCGACCGGCAGGATGTGGAAACCGGTGCGCGCAGCGCCACCGTCACCGGAGTGGGGACCCGATCCGGTGACCACCGTGCCCAGGTAGATGGAAATCATCATGGTGACGAAGGTGCCGACCACCAACGTCCGCAACACCGGGGTCACCGGCGTGACGGGCATGTCGTACACGCTGACCAACACCCGTGTGCAGAGCACAACCAGCGCAACGGACAACACCAGGTGCAAGGACACCACCCAGGGGTTGAGACCGGTGAGCACGGTGATGCCCCCGATCACACCTTGGAAGGGGATTCCGATCCCGATGATCACGGTCAACCATTTGATCAGTCGTGGCGCGGCGATCCGGAAGGCGGTGATCGCGGCGCCCAGCGCCAGGACGATCAACACGAAGGTGAGCAGTCGGTTGCCGAACTCGATGACTCCGTGGATGCCCAGTTCACCGCGAGGGATGTAGTTCTCGGCGTCACAGCGTGGCCAGGTGGGGCAGCCGAGCCCGGATCCGGTCAGGCGCACCACGGCGCCGGTGACGATGATGCCAATGTTGGCGACCAGCGAGGCGACCGACCAGCGTCGCAGGGCTGTGTGGGTGCCGAACAGCCGCGACAACAGGGTCAATCCATCCATCGAAAAACCTTTCTGGTCAGGAGTACGGACACGAGCGCCCAAACCGCGAGGACCGGCAAGCCCCACCACAGCACCTCGCCGACGGCGAACGCTCGGATCGTTTCGCCCAGTGCTCCGGTCGGTGTCAGGGCGGCCAGGCGGCGCAATCCGCTGGGCATTGCCTGCAGCGGCCACAGGATGCCTCCCACACTCGCGCCGAGCAGGTAGAGCAGGTTGGCCAGACCCAGGGTGGCTTCGGCGCGAAGCGTGCCCGCCACGGCCAACGCCAAGCTGGCGAACACCACCATGGCCAACGGAACTGCCACGACGGTGATGCCGGTCTGCAGCCAGATCAGGTGTGCTCGCCAACCGAGCAACAGAGCCAGGACCACCAACGTCAGCACCTGAGCGAGTGTCACCAGCGTGATGCCGAGCGCCTTTCCCAGCACGAGCCCGGTCTTGCCGAGCGGGGTGCTGACCAAGCGTTCCAGGACGCCGTAGCGACGTTCGAATCCGGTGGAGATCGCCAGTGACGTGAAGCAACTGGACCAGATCCCCAACGCGAACACGCTCGGGACCAACTGCTCAGCACTCAATCCGAATTGACCGTCAACGAAGCGAGCCGCGACCAGCACCCCCACCGGAATCACCAGCGCCAGCAGCAGTTGCTCGGAGTTGCGCACCAGCAGCCGTGCTTCCATCAGACCGTGGGCCATCAGGCGTTGGGTCGGGGGAGCGGCCTCCGCGGCTGGCGCGAACGATCCGGGGTCACTGCTCACGATGCACCCCGTTCGACGTGTTCGCGAGAAAGACGTCCTCGAGGGACTGCTCGGCGGTCAGCTCAGACACGGTGCCGTGGATGGTGACCCGCCCGCGGTCCATCAACCAGACGTGGTCAGCCAGCTCGGCGGCCTCCTCCATGTGATGGGTGGTGAGCAACACAGCGACACCATCGCGGCGCAGGTCGTCCAGTATCTGCCAGGTGTGACGTCGCAGATGGGGATCCATCCCGGAGCTGGGTTCGTCAAGGAACAGCAGGCTCGGTCGTCCGACAAGCGCGCCGGCGAGGTTGACTGATTGCCGTTGCCCGCCGGACAGTCGACGGTAGCTGGTGCCCGCGAAGTCGTCGATGCCCAGCAGCGTGAGCAGCGCGTCGACCGGCCACGGGTTGGCGTACAGCCGCGCGAGGTAACTGATCAGCTCGCCCGCCTTGACAGCGGACCAGGCACCAGTGCTCTGCGGCATCAGCCCGACCCGGGTCGCAGCGGCGGCACTTCCGGGGGCAGATCCGAGGACAGAGATGCTACCGGCACGAGGTGTCACCAGGCCCACGCAACTGCGCACCAGCGTCGTCTTGCCGGCACCGTTGGGTCCGAGGACTGCTGTGATCTGACCCTGCGGCGCCGTCAGGCTCAAACCGTCCAGAGCCGCGGTCCTGCCGAACCGGACACTGGCGTCACGAACGTCGAGGGCTGGGACACTGCTCAACGATCCAGCTCCGCGAGGCGTTCTACGATCAAACCCTTCAGCGCGGACACGTCCGAGTCCAGATCAATGACGTGCCGGGGCAGCTCCAGCAGCCCGGCGAACCCCTCGGGCACTTCAGGATCCCGGCCGAGCGCCTCGTAGATGGTGCTGGCGAACTTCACCGGGAGTGCCGTCTCCATCACGATCGTCGGCACCTCGGATTCCTTGCGGCGTGCCACCGTCACACCATCGGCGGTGTGCGGGTCGATCATCACGCGATGGGCATGCCAGACGTCAGCGATCGTGTTGACCCGATCAGTGTGGGTGGACGATCCGCTGACGAAGCCGAAGGTGTCCCGGAGCGACGCGAACTCCGACGTGTCGGAGAGGTCGAACTCGCCAGTGGTGGCCAGATCCACTGCGAACAGCTCACGAACCCGTCGCGCGTCACGACCCAGCAGATCGAAGATGAACCGCTCGAAGTTGCTCGCCTTCGAGATATCCATCGACGGGCTGGAGGTCTGGTGGGTCTCGCTGCTGCCCCGCACCCGGTACACGCCGGTGCTGAAGAACTCATGCAACACGTCGTTCTCGTTTGTGGCCAGCACCAGTTGCCTGATCGGCACCCCCATCTGTCGGGCGATGTGACCGGCACAAATGTTGCCGAAGTTGCCGCTGGGGACGCAGAAGTTGACCTGCTCGGAGCTGTCCGTGGTCACCCGCAGCCAAGCGACCACGTAGTAGACCACCTGCGCGAGCAAGCGGGCCCAGTTGATCGAGTTGACCGCACCGATCCGGTACCGGGATTTGAAGTCCAGGTCCTGGCTGACTGTCTTGACCAGGTCCTGGCAGTCATCGAAGACGCCCTCGACGGCGATGTTGATCACTTTCGGATCGTCGATGCTGAACATCTGCGCTTGCTGGAAGGGCGTCATCCGACCTTTCGGGGTCAGCATGAACACGCTGATCCGGGGCTGGCCGAGCATCGCGTATTCCGCTGCGCTGCCGGTGTCGCCGCTGGTGGCTCCCAGGATGTTCAACATCGAGTCCCTGCGTTCCAACTCATGGCCGAAGAGCTGGCCGAGCAGTTGCATCGCCATGTCCTTGAATGCTGCGGTCGGCCCCTGTGACAGGTGCGCCAGCCAGATGTCCTCGTCGCCGAGTCGCGTGACGGGCACGATGTCGCCCTCACCGAAGTTCTCCGCGGAGTAGGCGCGCCGACAGATTGCCAGCAGGTCTGCGGAGTCGATGTCGTCGATATAGGCCGTCAGGATGCGGTGCGCAACCCCTGGGTAGCCGTCACTGGCCAACAGTTCCCGCAACTCGTCGAGCTGGCTGGTCAGCTCCGGATAGCTCTCCGGAAGGAAGAGTCCACCGTCGGGAGCCAGCCCGGCGAGCAGGATGTCGGAGAAACCCAGCCCAGCCTGGCTGTCCAGCCCGCGAGTCGAGATGTATCGCACGCGCACAGCCTACTAGCGCGCCAGTTGACGATCCTCGTCGAGCGATTCGTCGACACCGCTCAGGCTCTGGCCGATCCGCATCCCGTAGAAGCTGCGGTGGACGAAGTAGGCGCTGATCAGGAAGAACACGGCAGCCAGCACCAGGTTCATGGTGCCCCCGCCTTGAGCCTTCAACGAGATCGCCAGCTCAACGGCCAGCAGGCCGAACAAGGTGGTGAACTTGATCACCGGGTTCAGTGCCACGCTGGAGGTGTCCTTGAAGGGGTCACCGACAGTGTCCCCGACGATGACGGCGTCGTGCAGATCGGTGCCCTTGGCGTTCAGGTCGACCTCCACCAGCTTCTTGGCGTTGTCCCACGCACCGCCAGCGTTCGCCATGAAGATCGCCTGGTACAGGCCGAACAGCGCGATGGAGATCAGGTAGCCGATGAAGAAGTAGGGCTCGACGAAGGCGAAAGCCAGCGTCGAGAAGAAGATCCCCAGGAAGATGTTGAACATGCCGCGCTGCGCGTACAGGGTGCAGATCTGCACCACCTTGTTGGAGTCCTCCGCCGACGCCCGCGTCACCCCTTCCAGCTGGATGTTCTCCTTGATGAACTCCACCGCCCGGTAGGAACCGGTCGTGACAGCTTGCATGGATGCGCCGGTGAACCAGTAGATGACGGCCCCGCCCGTGATCAGCCCGAGCAGGAACGGGGCGTGCAGCAAGGAGAGGTTCTGCACCGCCTCAACGTCTTTGGTTCCGTCTGTGAGCGCCATGATGATGGAGAAGATCATCGTCGTGGCCCCCACCACCGCAGTACCGATCAACACCGGCTTGGCGGTTGCCTTGAAGGTGTTGCCAGCTCCGTCGTTCTCCTCCAGCAGGAACTTGGCCCGCTCCCACTGCACGTCGTAGCCCTCGTCGGCCTTGATCTGCTCCGCGACATTGGGAATGGTCTCGATGGTGGACAGTTCGTAGACGCTCTGGGCGTTGTCGGTGACCGGTCCGTAGGAGTCGACGGCGATGGTCACCGGACCCATGCCGAGGAAGCCGAAGGCCACCAGTCCGAAAGCGAACACGGCCGGCGCCACCATCAGACTGAGCAAGCCGAGCGTACTCAGCCCGTAAGCGCCAGCCATCAACGAGATGATCGCCACGCCCAGCCAGTAGGCGGAGAAGTTGCCAGCCACGAGGCCGCTGAGGATACCCAGCGAAGGACCTCCCTGACGGGCGGAAATCACGACCTCTCGGGTGTGCAGGCTCTTGGTGGAGGTGAACGCCTTCACCAGCTCTGGAATCAGCGCTCCGGCCAGGGTGCCGCAGGAGATGATGGTGGCCAACTTCCACCACAGACCGTCATCGAGGTCACTGACCAGCAACACCGAGGTCAGGTAGGTCAGCGCAATGGAGACCGCGGAGGTCAACCAGACGAGGTTGCTCAGCGGTCGCTCGAAATCCATCTGGTCCGCGTCCTCGTAGCGGCTCTTTGTCAGGCGCGCATTCAGCGAGTAGGACAGGAAGGACGCGACCACCATCACGATCCGGATGGCGAAGATCCACACCAGCAGTTGCACCTGGATCTGCTGTTCAGGAACGGCAAGCAGGATGAAGGTGATCAGCGCGACACCGGTGACACCGTAGGTCTCGAAGCCGTCGGCCGAGGGGCCGACCGAATCGCCGGCGTTGTCACCCGTGCAGTCGGCGATGACACCGGGGTTACGGGCGTCGTCCTCCTTGATCTTGAACGCGATCTTCATCAGGTCCGAACCGATGTCGGCAATCTTGGTGAAGATGCCACCGGCGATCCGAAGCACTGACGCACCGAGAGACTCACCCACCGCGAAACCGATGAAGCAGGCACCGGCAATGTCGCCCGGCAGGAACAACAGGATGAACAGCATCATGAACAGTTCGACGCTGATCAGCACCATGCCGACGCTCATCCCCGACTGCATCGGGATGGCGTGCGCCGGGTACGGCTTGCCGCGCAGGGCGGCGTAGGCGGTACGACTATTGGCGAACGTGTTGACCCGGATGCCGAACCACGCAACCCCGTAGGAGCCGGCCATGCCGATCAGGCTGAACAACAGCACCACCAGCACTCGGCTCAGCGACATGTCCATCAGCACGAAGAAGTAGACGAAGATGACTGCGCCGATGAAGGCCCACAAGACCAACAGGAACTTTCCCTGCTGAATCAGGTAGGTCTTGCAGGTGGTGTAGATCAGCTCCGAGATTTCAAGCATCGACGCGTGGACAGGGAGTCTCTTCAACCGGCCGTAGGTGACCACACCGAAGGCCAAGCCGCCGAGACAGACCAACAGCCCCAGCATCAACAGCAGACGCCCGTTGATTCCCCCCAGAAAGGTGACCTGGCTCAGGTCGGGCAGCTGCAGATTCGCCTCGCCGCCGGGTTTGGGTGACCCGGCGGGTGCGCTCTCCTGCGAGCAACCGCTCAGTATCAGGGCTGCGGCAACCGCAGCGCTGACCAAGACGGGCCGCAGGCCGCGGTGCGGATGAACTGATTTCGTGCTGATCACTGTGGCCCTCTTAATCAAGATGACGTTGGCTGAAAAATCTTCGTTCCTACGCTACGGCCCGGTTCCACGTGCCCGCCCCCGGGGTGCCTAAATACCGCTACTGCACCCGATGCTGGCACTGACCCGCCGACCGACGCCGACTCAGCCTAGGGCACCGCTCCGGCGCAGGGTCTCATCGAAACACGACTGATTCGGTGGCGGCTTGATTACGGCTTGGGTAATTAGGTAATAATGTAGTTGTGAAAACATTCGGAGACAGTGCACCACCCTCGGCCGCCGTGGCCGAGCGGCACGGTGTGCCCGATTCCGACGCCACCACCCGAGAACGGGTGGCCACCTCGATGCTGACGCACGGCCCCAGCACGGCCGCGCAGTTGGGTGAACGACTGAACCTGACATCGGCTGCCATCAGGCGGCACCTGGCCATGATGCTGGACAAGAGAACCATCACGTCACGTGAGCAGCGCGTCTACGGCCAGCGTGGCCGCGGACGCCCGGCGAAGGTTTTCCTGCTGACCGACCAAGGCCGTTCCGACTTTTACCAGGCTTACGACGAACTGGCCATCCAGGCGCTGAATCACCTGGTCCGTTCCGCTGGCCAAGCGGCAGTGAGCGCGCTGGCCGAACAGCGCATCGCGGTGGTCGAGGCCAGCTACCGCTCGCTGAGGGAACAGCAGCCGGAGCTCGCCCCGGCAGACGCACTGGCCGTCGCACTCTCCGACGACGGCTACGTCGCCTCGATCACCCCCGTGGCGAGCGGCCTGCAGCTGTGCCAACACCACTGCCCGATAGCCCACGTCGCCGAGGAGTTCCCCGAGCTGTGCGAGGTGGAGACCCAGGTATTCTCCCGGCTTCTCGGAACCCACGTCCAGCGACTGGCCACCATCGCCCACGGAGACGGGGTGTGCACCACGCACATTCCGTCCACAAGGCAAGGGGGGACGACCCCCCTTGAACCCCCCGCGGGTCCCGGCGACGCTTCGCCGCCTTCGGCGGCTGTCGTCCGGGATGAGGAAGGGGGGACGACCCCCCTTGAACCCCCCGCGGGTCCCGGCGACGCTTCGCCGCGTGAATCCCCCACAGGCTTGACGACCCACATTGAGATTTCCGAGGAAGGTGACTGATATGACTCAGATCGATACCGTGAAGCTGGCTCCCGGCCTGGGTGCCACTCAGAACGAACACATCGATGCACTGTCGAATTACCAGTGGGGTTGGCACGATTCCGACTCTGCGGGCGCGATTGCGCAGCGTGGCCTCAGCGAAGCCGTGGTCAGCAACATCTCGGCTCTGAAGGACGAGCCGCAGTGGATGCACGACCTTCGCCAGAAGGGTCTGAAGATGTTCCGCAAGAAGCCGATGCCCACCTGGGGTGCTGAGCTGGACGGCATCGACTTCGAGAACATCAAATACTTCGTCCGTTCCACCGAGAAGCAGGCCCAGACCTGGGAGGACCTGCCCGATGACATCAAGAACACCTACGACAGGCTGGGTATCCCAGAGGCTGAGAAGGCGCGACTCGTCTCAGGTGTCGCCGCCCAGTACGAGTCCGAGGTGGTCTACCACAAGATCAACGAGGAGCTGGAGCGTCAGGGTGTCATCTTCCTGGACACCGACACGGCGCTCAAGGAGTACCCCGAGATGTTCGAGGAGTACTTCGGCACCGTGATCCCGGTGGGTGACAACAAGTTCGCTTCACTGAACACGTCGGTCTGGTCCGGTGGTTCGTTCATCTACGTCCCCAAGGGCGTGCACGTCGAGATTCCGCTGCAGGCCTACTTCCGGATCAACACCGAGAACATGGGGCAGTTCGAGCGCACCCTGATCATCGTTGACGAAGGTGCCTACGTGCACTACGTCGAGGGCTGCACGGCACCGATCTACTCCTCCGACTCGCTGCACTCGGCGGTGGTGGAGATCATCGTCAAGAAGAATGCGCGTTGCCGCTACACCACTATCCAGAACTGGTCCAACAACGTCTACAACCTGGTCACCAAGCGGGCGACCTGTGAAGCGGGCGCCACGATGGAATGGATCGACGGGAACATCGGCTCCAAGGTCACGATGAAGTACCCGGCGGTCTACCTGATGGGTGAGCACGCGCGTGGTGAGACGCTGTCGATCGCCTTCGCCGGCGAGGGTCAGCATCAGGACGCCGGGTCCAAGATGGTGCACTGCGCTCCGCATACCTCGAGCTCAATCATCTCCAAGTCGGTTGCCCGCGGCGGAGGCCGCTCGTCCTACCGTGGACTGGTTGAGATCCAGGAGGGTGCCGCGCACTCCGCTTCCAGCGTGAAGTGTGACGCGCTGCTGGTGGACACCATCTCCCGCTCCGACACCTATCCCTACGTCGACATCCGCGAGGACGATGTGTCAATGGCCCACGAGGCAACCGTCTCCAAGGTCTCCGACGACCAGCTGTTCTACCTGATGCAGCGTGGGATGGAGGAGGACGAGGCGATGGCCATGATCGTTCGCGGCTTCGTCGAGCCCATCGCGCGCGAACTACCAATGGAGTATGCCCTGGAGCTGAACCGTTTGATCGAACTCCAGATGGAAGGCGCGGTCGGCTGAGCCCCACCACGCCCTTGCCGCAGACTGACGAGAGAAAGAGAAACACCGAGTTGTCCATTGACACTGACATTCGCTGCGACAAGACGCCGAATGTGGCCAATGCCATCGAGACCTTGGCCTCGCACCTGCACCCGGCGGCGTCCTGGGTCGTCGCTGACCACCCCGTGCCCAAGGGGCGCGAGGAGGTGTGGCGGTTCAGTCCGGTGAAGGCCTTCAAAGCGCTGTTCAGCGCCGAGGGCGAAGCCGGTCACCTGAACTGGGCCACTGAACTGCCGGACGGCGTCACCCTCACCGAGATCACCTCCGAACAGGCTCGGGAGCTGGCCGTCGAAGCCCCCGTCGACCGGGTGGCGGCGATGGCAGCCGAGCGGGCTGGCAGCGCCATGCACCTGACGATCCCGGCCGATGCCGAACTCACCGAACCGGTGCGAATCTCGCTGAGCGGAACCGGCCAGACGGCGTTCGGCCACTTGGTGGTGAGTGTCGGCAACCACGCCAGCGCCACCATTGCCATCGAGCACTCGGGCGACGCCCGGTACGCCAACAAGACCGACATCACCGTCGGCGACGGCGCGCAGCTGAACGTGGTGACACTGATCGACTGGGACGACGCCGCCGTACACGGCGGGCAGACCTCGCTGCGGCTGGGGCGTGACGCCCGGGTCCGCACTGTGTCCGCATCACTGGGGGGCAAAGCGGTGCGGATCGTCGAGCGGGCCAACTTCGCCGGTCCCGGCGGAGAACTGGAACAGTTCGGTGTCTACTTCGTCGATGCCGGGCAGCACATCGAGCACCGGTTGTTCGTCGACCACAATGCTCCGCACACCAAGAGCAATGTCGACTATCGCGGCGCTCTGCAGGGTCAGGGTGCGCACTCCGTGTGGATCGGCGATGTGCTGATCCGCAAGATCGCCGAAGGCATCGAGACCTACGAGACGAACAAGAACCTGGTGCTCACCGACGGCTGCCAGGCTGATTCGGTGCCGAACCTGGAGATCGAGACCGGCGAGATCATCGGTGCCGGTCACTCCTCGACCACCGGTCGTTTCGACGACCTGCAGTTGTTCTACCTGCGCAGTCGCGGCATTCCCGAGGATGAAGCCCGGCGCCTGGTGGTGCACGGCTTCTTCAACGACATCATCCGTCGAATCGGGGTACCCAAGATCCAGAAGAGGTTGCTGGCTCAGGTGGAGGACGAGCTCGAGATCATGACCGCCCCGACCACCATTGCCGGCGCCGCATGAGTTTTGTCGTGGTGGGCACCCTCGAGGAACTGAGCGACGACATCCCGTTGCCGGTGGAGGTGGACGACGTCGGCCTCGCCATCGTCCGCCACGACGGGGAGTTGTTCGCCATTCGTGATGAGTGCTCGCACGCCAGGGTGCCGCTGTCGGAAGGCGACGTGGAGGACTGCACCATCGAGTGCTACCTGCACGGCTCCCGGTTCGACCTGCGCACCGGTGCAGCGACCAACCTGCCGGCCACCCAACGAGTACCGGTGTTCCCGGTGCGACTCGACGGCGACGACATCTGCGTCGACATCGAGAACCCGATTCCCGCAACATCCTTCGACACGACTGACAACCAGGAGCTGTGAACACACATGGTCAACCTCGTCATTTCCGATCTGCACGTTGACGTCGAGACTGAATCCGGTCCGAAGCAGATTCTCAAGGGCGTCAACCTCACGATCAATTCCGGTGAGGTGCACGCCATCATGGGGCCCAACGGCTCCGGCAAGTCCACCATGGCCTACGCAATCGCCGGGCACCCGAAGTACACCATCACCTCCGGCTCGGTGACCTTGAACGGTATCGATCTCACCCATCTGAAGGTCGACGAGCGCGCCCGGGCCGGTCTCTTCCTCGCCATGCAGTACCCGGTCGAAGTGCCGGGTGTGTCGGTGACGAACTTCCTGCGGACCGCGAAGACAGCCCTGGACGGTCAAGCGCCGAAGGTGCGCACCTGGGTCAAGGAGGTCAACGCTGCGCTGGAAGGAATGCAGCTGGACTCGTCCTTCTCGGCCCGCTCGGTCAACGAGGGGTTCTCCGGTGGTGAGAAGAAGCGCCACGAGATCGCCCAGCTCGAGCTGCTGAAGCCGAAGTTCGCGATCCTCGACGAAACCGATTCCGGCCTCGACATCGACGCTCTGCGCGTCGTCGCCGAGGGTGTCAACCGCTTCACCAGCGGCGGTGACACCGGTGTGCTGCTGATCACCCACTACTCCCGGATCCTGCGCTACATCGAACCCGATTTCGTGCACGTCTTCGTCGATGGTCGGATCGCCGCCGAGGGTGGCAAGGAGCTGGCCGACGAGCTCGAGGCCGAGGGTTACGACAAGTACGTGCAGGCCGCTCGCGCCAGTGTTTGATCTGCAGTCGATCAGATCGGACTTCCCGATCCTGGAGCGCACAGTGGGTGGCCACCCACTGTGCTACCTCGACTCCGCGAACACCTCGCAGAAACCCCGCCAAGTGGTGCAGGCCATCGAAGAGCACTACTTGCAGCACAACGCCAACGTTGCCCGGGCGATGCATCTGTTGGGCGGCGAGGCCACCGAGGCTTTTGAGGGAGCACGGCAGAAGCTTGCCGACTTCATCGGCGCCGCCGGTGCTGATGAGGTGGTGTTCACCAAGAATGCCACCGAGTCATTGAACCTGGCCGCCCACTCGCTGGGCGCCTCGCTGCGCCCCGGTGATGAAGTGGTGATTTCGGTGATGGAGCACCACTCGAACATCGTGCCGTGGCAGATGGTGTGCGAACGGACTGGTGCCACGCTGCGCTGGTTCGACGTCACTGACGACGGTCGGCTCGACCTTGATGCGGCTGAGCGGGACGGCCTGATCAACGACAACACCAAAATCGTCAGCCTCACCTGGGTGTCAAATGTGCTCGGCACGGTGAACCCGGTGCGCACATTGGCTGACCAGGCCCACGCCGTGGGTGCAGTGATGGTGTTGGATGCCTGCCAGGGAGTGCCCCAGCTGCCCACCGACGTGACCGAGCTCGGTATCGACCTGATGGCCTTCACCGGTCACAAGATGGTCGGACCCACGGGAATCGGCGTTCTGTGGGGACGCGCTGACCTCTTGGCCCAGCTGCCGCCCTTCCTCGGTGGTGGCGAGATGATTGAGGTGGTCCGGATGACCGGTTCCACGTTCGCCCCACCACCGCACCGTTTCGAAGCCGGCACGCCGCCCATCGCCCAGGCCGTTGGCCTCGGAGCTGCGGTGGACTACCTGACCGCCATCGGGATGGCGCAGGTCGCTGCCCGTGAGCAGCACATCACCGGGTGCGCGCTGCGACGACTGGCGGACGTCGAAGGGCTGACGGTCCTCGGGCCGACGGAGTTGGCGGACCGGGGCGGGGCGATCTCGTTCACGTTGGACGGCGTGCATCCGCACGACGTGATGCAAATTCTGGATTCCAAGGGTGTCGCCATCCGTGGCGGGCACCACTGCGCGCGGCCGCTGCACGAGAGGATGGGTGTCCAGTCGTCCAGCAGAGCATCCGGATACCTCTACACCACCGAGGCGGAGATCGAGACGCTGGCCGAGGCGCTGGACTACACCCGCGATTTCTTCACCGGCAGGAGGCCACTATGAGCGTCGAAGCGATGTACCAGGAGATCATCCTTGACCACTACCGGGAGAGGCACCACGCGGGTCTGCGGGAGCCCTACCAGGCCGAGGTGCACCATGTGAATCCCACCTGCGGTGATGAGCTGACGCTGCGAGTCAAGGTGGAGAACGACCAGATCATTGACGTCTCCTACGACGCGGTGGGCTGCTCCATCTCGCAGGCCTCCACCTCGGTGATGACCGATCTGGTGATCGGCCACGACGTCGGTGGTGCGCTGGCGTTGCACGACGAATTCCTGGAGATGATGCAGTCACGTGGGCGCATCGAACCCAACGAGGACCACCTCGAGGACGCGATCGCGTTCGCCGGGGTGGCCAAGTTCCCGGCTCGGGTCAAGTGCGCTCTGCTTGGCTGGGCCGGTCTGCGGGACGCGCTGCTGCGCGTCCAGAACGAACAATCGGATGAGGAGAACTGACATGTACAGCACCGAGGAGCAGCGTCCCTCCGACTTGGTGAAGGACGAGCTGCCCGACGTCGCCGCGCCGCCGAGTGCGACGCCCAGCATCGAGGACATCGAGGAAGCCATGCGCGACGTGGTCGACCCCGAGCTGATGGTCAACGTGGTGGACCTCGGTCTGGTCTACGGCCTGCACGTCGACGAGAACAACGACTGCACTGTGGACATGACCCTGACCAGCCCCACCTGTCCGCTCACCGACGTGTTGGAAGCGGACACCAATGCGGTGCTGGAAGGTCTGGTCAATTCCGTCACCATCAACTGGGTGTGGCTGCCGCCGTGGAGCCTGGACAAGATCTCTGAGGACGGCCGCGAACAACTGCGCGCTGTCGGCTACAACGTCTGAGCTGTCCATGGAAGCCATCGACGAAACCGCAGTGTCTGCCCAACTGGACACCAAGGAAGCTGAACTCCGCGTCGGGCTGGGCGAACTGAACCGTCCGGTGGAGCCGGGAGCCACAATCGGTTTCGGCAAAAGGATTGGTGACGGCACCAGTGAGGCGATCCAGAGGATGGCCGATGCCTCGTCCTCGCAGGCGTTGAGCCAGACCCTGGAACAGGTGCGGCGAGCTCGGGTAAAGCTCGCCGAGGGCAGCTACGGACTCTGCGACGTTTGCCGGGCGCCAATCGGTGAGGCGCGGTTGGAGTTCCGGCCGTGGTCGGTGACCTGCGTGGAGCACGCCTCCTGAGTCAACCGGGACCGCTATCCAGGGTGGACTCAGGGTGCCACGGCTGGACGAAGTCGTTGCCCGGACGACCCTCGAGGGCGAACTTGAGCCCCATCGCCTGAGCGCCGTCGATCTCTTCCCGGATGATGTCCGCATGCCCTGCATGACGGGCGAACTCCTCGACGTGATGGACCAGCTGGAAGCGGGTACGCACCGGCACGGATTCCAGCACGTCATCCCATGGTGCAGGGCCCGACTCAACCATCGCATTGGGGTTCATGGCACCGATTGCGGCCAGGGAGCGCTCTGACAAGGTGTCGAAGCGACCCAGCAGCACCTGCGACGATTCGGCCTCGTCCGGGGTGAACGAGCCGTAGAACTCTGACACCGGATCACTGGCTGGAGGCTCTTGGCCGAGCTGACGAAGGGTCTGAGTGAAGATGTGACAGCTGTGCTTGATCAGCCCGGACAGGCTGAGTTGGCTGCGCAATGGCCGGGAACGGCATTGGCTGTCGGACAGTTGCAGGG
>JAGXHS010000029.1 GCA_024636075.1 Propionibacteriaceae bacterium | reverse complement strand
TCGTCGGGCAGGATCTCTGAGTACGCCAGCCGGGAGGAGTCATCGACGAGCGAATGGACGTAGCCATAGCCGAGCGGGGTTCACTCGAGGCGAGCCTGGTGGTTGCCGCGGGTCTGCCCGCGGGCTCGCCAGCCGCCGCCGTCGGGATCTTGCCGAGCTTCTTCACATCCATGTGGACCAGTTCGCCGGGGCGTTGCTGCTCGTAGCGCATCGCAGTGGCCTTCGAGGAGCGGATCAGCTCTCCAGTCATCGGGTCGCAGTCACGCAGGTATGGCACCTGGTAACGGCGCAGGATCCGAGACACTGTCCGCGGCGGGACCCCAACCGTCGGGCCGAGCACCTCTGGGCCTTCTCGGTACTCGACGCGGGCAGCCAGCACCTTCTTTTCGATCTCGGGTGAGGTCCTGCCCGGCATCGAGTGCGGACGAGAGGAGCGGGTCTGCAGCCCGGCCTCGCCAGCGGCGGCGTAACGGTCGATCCATGTCTTGACGCACTTGCGGGAGACACCCATCGCCGCGGCGATATGGGCCTGTTTCCAGCCGGCCTGGTAGCGCTGCACGATCAACAGACGGCCGTGAACGGTCAAACGGGCGTTACGGTGGTACACGAGAGCCTCCCGGGATGGAATGTGACCTGGACAAGCCACACCCCACCCGTGGGGTTCTCACCTCGTCAACGCGACCCACCCACTGCCACCAACCTCATGGCCGGGAACACTAGGCTGGCTCCATGACCGGACTCGAAGCGCTCGGCAGGGACTTGTTCGTGGTGGAGGGTCCGATTGTGCGTGACATGGGGATGCCCTTCACCACCCGGATGACGGTGGTCCGGCTGGGTGACGGCAGCTTATGGATTGCCTCACCGGTCCCGGTGCCGTTCGCGGTGCTCGCTGACATCGTCGCCTTGGGTCGGGTGCGCTATCTGGTGTCGCCCACACCCCGCCACTTCTGGCGCCTGAACGGTTGGCACGATCTCTTCCCGGAGGCCGAGCTGTGGTCGAGCCCAATCACCCCGTTCACGCTCAAGAAGGGCGATCTTCCGCTGACCGGCGTCCTGGGCGATCAGGTCCCTGATCAGTGGGCGGGTGACCTCGGCCACGTCTTGGTCCGTGGCAGCCGCTGGCTGAACGAGGTGTTCTTCTTTCACGCGGCGTCCCGGACCCTGCTGGTCGAGGACCTGGTTCAGGTGCATGAGCCTCGGCAGGGCCACCCTCTGCGGAACGCTCTCGTCACGCTGGGTGGCGTCGCCTCCCCGATGGGTGGCGTCGCCCGCGACATTCGGCTGACCTTCCGGGACCGGCGCGCGGCGCGCGAATCGATCGATCGGGTCCTGCAGTGGGACTTCGACCAGATCGTCCTTGCTCATGGGCCGGTGATCACCCACGACGCCCGTGGGGTGGTCGAGGGTGCGTTCGCGTGGCTGCAGAAGGCCGAGGGCCACCCTCACGAGAAGACCCAAGGACGTCGCGGGTGACGGCGCGAACCGTCCGACCCCATCCTGGAAGCCGCGGTCAGTGCTGGCGTCTTGGCGCGCGGAGGGCGGTTCGATCAGGGGACGGCGGGCAACCACGCCAAGCTCCACACCGACCTGCGCGAGCTCGTGCAGGCGACAACCCCTCAGCCGTTCCTGTGATGACGAGTTGGGTTACCTCTGGTGACCATGCCAAGGCTGCGCCGAGTCACGGAGCGTAACCCCGCTCCCGCAAGGGCTGACGGGACGGTCGGGCAGCCCTCTGCCCGCGCAATGCCTGACCTGCGACCGCGGCGTCCTGGAGTCGGGAGGTCGAGACGCCACGTTGCCTCGCCCGCAACCATTCCCCGGTGACTGACAGGGCAACCCCAACCCCACAACGGAGGATGCACCCATCGAGCCCTTGGTGCTCTACCGGCCGCGGGTCGCTGACGTTGCGGCGTCATCCCGAGGGAGTTACGACGAACTGGTCTCCTGTGGTCGAAGCCCGCCTCTGGGATGCGAAAGGGGAATGCCATGACCGCCAGGACGTACGAGTCCCTGCCGTCGGCGGCGGCCCGGACAGGGATCAGCGTCAAGACCCTTCGACGGCGGATCGCCGAAGGTGTTCTGCCTGTCTACCGCTGCGGAAGGATCGTCCGGCTCGACCCGGACGAGGTGGACGGGATGTTCGACAGGTACCCGCGACCGGCAGCCGCCTCGATGGGCTCCACCCGGCGCCAGCAGGCACGACGCGCCTCGTAGCGATACGAGCGAGCCGTCCGGCCCTCGCGGACTCGGGCTGTCACCCGTCCGCGAGCTTGCTCATGTTCTCGGCCAGCCGGGCGCGCGACGTCTTGTTCGCATGCTGGTAGCGCTCCACCATGCCCGCCGTCGCGTGGCCCATCATCGCCTTGAGTTCGGCAGTCGTGGCCCCCGTCATCCCCGCCAGGGACGCCGCACTGTGTCGCATGTCGTGGAAGGTGAGGTCATCACGCTGGGTGATTCTCCGAGCCTGCTCATAGGCGTAGCGCAGCGCCTTCTCCGACATCGGTGAAACGCCGTCGTGGCCGGGGAACAGGTAGCCATCCCTCCCGGCGACGGGCAGTTCAGCCATGTACGCGGCGAGGTGCGGAAGAAGGTGCGGCGGGATACCCACGTCGCGGATCCCGGCGGCGGTCTTCGGTGGACCCACGTGGATCTCGCCCTTGGTCCGCGTGACCGCCTGGCGAACGCGCACGACACCCTCGGCGAGGTCGAGGTCGCGGCGACGCAGCGCCCGGACCTCGCCGGCGCGCAGGCCACACCACCCGGCCAGCAGCACTGGCAGTCCGTGCCGGGGCGGGAGATCCAGCAACAGGTTCAGTTCCGCCGGCGAGGCCGGCTCGATGTCACGCGTCCGACGGACCCGGCCTGCGTTCCGCACCCGGCAAGGGTTGCGTTCGATCAGCCCCTCCTCCTCGGCCTCGCGCAGGATCGAGCGCAGCAGCGAGTAGGCGTGCTTGCGCTGGGTGGGCTTGTCCTCGGACAACACAGTCGAGTACCAGCGCCGAACCCGCTCCGGATCCAGGTACTTCAGCTGAACCTTGCCGAGAGTCGGCAGGATCAGCCGGTCCAGCAGCTTGTCGTACTCCTCCCGGGTCCGGGGAGTAAGTTGCCGATCGGTCAGGCATCGAGTGGCATACCCCGCGAGCGTGTCCGTGTCGCCGCCCTCGGTCGGCCCCTTCTGAGGCGGGCGCCACGCCCCGTTGGAGATCTCGCGCTCCAGGGTCGCGAGCCAGAACTCCGCGTCGATGCGGGTCACGAACGCATGCGGCGCCTCGTACCGCTGACCGTCCGGGCCGTAGTAGCGGGCCCGGAAGGCCCTGCCGCGCCGTTCGATCGTCCCGAAGGTGCGCCTTCCGCCGGCCATCGGAACCCCCTTCGAGCGGCTTCTGAACGCTTTCCAGCGTATCCCGCTGACTAGGGGCTTCACTAGCCCCAAATAGGAACTTTTGGGGCTAATTTGGGGCTAACTATGCCACATCTTGCCCCTTAGTGACCCTCTCCGACCCAGACCGCCGGTAGCGTTACCCCTAGTCAGCGAGGCGAAAACCCTAGTGAAACGGGGGTTACGAAATGGTCGGGGCGACAGGACTCGAACCTGCGGTCTCCTGCTCCCAAAGCAGGCGCGCTAGCCACTACGCTACGCCCCGTGATCGACGGGGTCTCCCCCGCGATCGTGTGCGGACTCCGCCGCACCGAAGGAGTCTAGACGATCAGGCAGCCCCGGGGACAATGCAGCGTCAGCGGCTGGGCGCAAGCCCCGGCTGGGAACGCCTGGCCACCTCAGCCACGACTCGGGCCACCACCGCGGGTTGGTCAATCATCATCATGTGCTTGCAGTCGTCGACCACGACGTGGCCTCCGCGCAACAACCCGGCAAGTCGGCTGCCATTGGAGATACCGGACTCTGAACTCGCGGCAGCTGTCAACAGCACCGTTGGCACCGGCCTGAGCGGGCGCTGCTCCCGCATCACCTGCAGATCCCAGGCTTGCTGCCCAAAGGCAAACGACTCGGCGACAGCCATGGCGATGGCCTGCGGATCGCGATAGACCGATGCCAGACCGTCCCGCGCCATTCGGCTGATGCCACGGCTGCTCTGACTCCAGGCCCCCATCTGCTGGACGCGTGTGGTCAACGCCCCCAACGGCAGCAATTCCAATCCCCGGAGCATCGCTCGCACGTGCCACGCTCCCGGCGAGGACGAGTACCGCTTGCTGGGCCACTCAATGGACGGATCCACCAACACCAATCCGGCCACCGATTCGGGATGCTGCAGCAGCAGCGCTTCCGCGTGCAATGCCGCCATCGAGTGCGCCACCAGAATGGCGGGCCGGCCCAACTCATGCACCACCTGCTGCAGCGTCGCGACTTCCTGGGCAAGACTCGGAAGGTGACCCGGCCAGCGGGTTCCCCCAAGTCCCGGCCGGTCGAAGGCGGCCAGCCAACTGCCCGGCATCCTTCGTGCCACATCGGCCCAGTAGTACATCGACATGCCACAACCAGCCATCAGCAACACCGGGGGTCCACCTCCGACTCTGTTGCGCAGATGCACCCGACGACCTCCGGCCACGACGATGCCGTCGGTGGCCCTAGCCACGACGTGCCGCCGTCGACGTGCCCGGCCGCACCAAGGGGAAGGCGATCGTTTCGCGGATGGATGCGTTTGTGAGCATCATCACCAACCGATCCATACCCATCCCCAGACCACCGCTGGGTGGCATCGCATATTCCAGGGCGGTGAGGAAGTCCTCGTCGATCTCCATCGCCTCCGGATCACCACCAGCCGCCTGCAGCGACTGCGCCGTCAACCTGGCTCTCTGCACCACGGGATCGACCAACTCCGAATAGGCCGTGCCCAGCTCAGCACCGAAGGCCACCAGATCCCACCGTTCAGCCAACCGGTCGTCGTGGCGATGCTGTCTGGTCAGCGGAGACACCTCGGCCGGGAAATCGCAGTAGAAGGTGGGCGCCACCGTGCACTGCTCCACCACGTGCTCGTACAGCTCCAGCAGCACGTTGCCGCGAGTCCAGTTCGGGTTCACTGCAATGTCCAACGCATCGGCCAGATCCACCAACTCCCCGTGCGTGGTGTCGGCGCTGACGTGGCTGCCGGATGCCTCGGACAGCGCGTCGTTCACGGTCACGACCCGCCAGTCGCCAGCCAGATCCACTTCGTGCACCTCGCCGGAGGCGGTGCTGCCGCGCAC